>DASYSV010000402.1:0-2751 GCA_036010185.1 Puia sp. | reverse complement strand
GGCCCTGATCGATCAGCTCTTCTTTCGGAGTCCTGATCACTTTGCCTTCCACTCTGTAGATCAGGTTTTTGATGCCCTGGAATGGCTCATTGTTCTCCAGCGCCGTGACCAGTTGAGGAAAAGCATGGTCGCCGGGACCGTTGATGACGAAATCTACATAACCTGATGCGAGGATCACTTTGTAATGACTATTGGGAAAATATCCTCCCCAGATCATCACTGTATCGGGGAATTCCTCTTTTATCCTTTTGGCGAAAGGAATAGCCTGCTTGGTCTGCGGACCGGGCATGACGGTGAATCCGAGGTATTTGTACTCGCCGGTCGAAAGATAGCCCTTCAGCTTCTCATAGGGGTCCTCCTCCCGATTGCCGTCCACGATCGCCCATTCGAAGAGACCTTCCACGCTGGCGGCCACCTGCAGTATAGAATTGGGTACTCTGAATTTATTGATTGCGGCACGGGGATTGAACAACAATATCTTATTCATATATTCTTTTACTATTTAGCAATGAAGGCATCCGGAAACAATAAACGCTCGTTATTGGAAAAAGGATGCCTTTTTTAAATAAACTAATGCAGTCTGTCCGGCCCTCCCGGCTGCCCGAAGCGGCTCCGGCCGACGCCTACGATATCTGGGCACAAAGCTATGATAATCAGCCAGATAATTTAATGCTTGCCCTCGACGAGCAGCTCTGCGGGCAGTTGTTGGACAAGGTGCTCTCCCCCGGGAAGCTGATTGCCGATGTCGGCTGTGGAACGGGCCGGCACTGGCAGAAACTTTACGATCTGGAACCGTCGCGGCTGGTGGGTTACGATGTATCCTCCGGTATGCTCGACAGATTGCGTGCCAAATACCCCCGGGCGGAAACCTATCTGGTTAATGGAGTGCATCTATCCCAGCTGGACACGGCAGGTTGCGACCTGATCCTATCCACCCTTACCATCGCCCATATCCCCGATCTGAGGGCGGCTCTGACCGAATGGATAAGAGTGCTCAGACCCGGAGGGGATATGATCATTACAGACTATCATCCTGCGGCATTGTCAAGGGGCGGGCAACGCACCTTCCGCGAAGGACAACATGTCATAGCCGTCCGCAATCATATCTACCCTATCGGAAAGATACGCCGGATATGCCGGCAATTGGGGCTCAGGGAGCAAAATTTTATCGAAAGAAAGATCGACGATACGATGCGGCATTATTATGAAAAACAGGGGGCCCTGCCGTTATTCGAGCGTTTCGCCGGCGTTCCTATCATCTATGGTCTTCATCTAAGAAAGTCGGATGCGGCTGAATGATCTCCGCGTGCCCGGACAGGAAGGGACGATCGATCTCGTCATCGGCGACGGGAACATCGTGTCCGTATCGCCCGGAGGAGAGGCGGCCTCCCGGGAACGCTCGAAAACCCGCGATCTTGCGGCCACACGCGATCTTGCGGCCACACGCGATCATGCGAACCCATCCGGACAAGAGGGCATCCCCTTTGACGGCGCCATTGTCTTCGCGGGTCTCATCAATTCGCATGACCATCTGGACTTCAATCTCTTTCCCCTTCTGGGCAACAGGGTCTATACCAATTACACACAATGGGGTTCCGATATACACGCCAATCAATCATCGGTCATCCGGGAAGTGCTGAAAGTACCGCACCGACTGCGAATAGCCTGGGGTATATACAAAAACCTTTTGAATGGGTTTACCACGGTGGTCAATCATGGGACTCTCCTGCCCGTGGAAATGGATCTGATCGATGTTTTCCAGCAATGCCATTGTCTGCACTCGGTGGGTTTCGAGAGCAATTGGAAATGGAAGCTGAACCGTCCGCTGGCGGGATGGCGGCCGTTTGTACTACATGTCGGGGAGGGAACCGACGTGCCGGCATCGGAGGAGATCGACCGGCTTATCCACTGGAACCTCTTCCGACGGCCCCTCATCGGGATACACGGGGTCGCGATGAATGAGGAGCAAGCCGCATCCTTCAGAGCCCTCGTCTGGTGTCCTGCCTCCAATTATTTTTTACTGAACAAGACCGCGCCGGTGGCCCGTTTGAAAGACAGGGTGCCCATCCTTTTCGGCACCGACAGCACCCTGACAGGCTCCTGGAATGGCTGGCAGCAGATAAGGCAGGCCAGGGAGGAGAAGGCTCTTACAGACCAGGAATTGCTGGCAACGCTGACTACGACACCGGCGAGGATATGGCGCCTGCACGACAGAGGGGAGATCGCCCCGGGGAAACTGGCCGACCTGGTCATTGCGAGGCCGAAGCCGGGGTTGCGTGGCATGGACGCCTTTTTCGGTGTGGATCCGGAAGACCTGCTGCTGGTGTTGCGGCGGGGCCGGCCGCTGTTATTCGATGCCCGTCTCCGGCAGGCTTTGACCGATGGTGGCCTGGAGGCCGCTCGATACAAAAGCATCGCGTCCGGCAGTAAATATGTCCTTGGCGATCTTGCTGGCCTCATCGCGGAAATACGATCCTATTTTCCCCAGGCGGAATTCCCCCGCTGGATCACTGAATGACCGGGTAGGTCTTTCCGGTGGCTTTCAAATAGAGGAAATGCAGGAAATGGATATGGTGAAGATGGGGGGTGGAAGGTTTCAGCAGGACTTCTTCGGTCCACTGCCCGCTTAGCAACATATGACTGCCGAGGTCGGCTATTTTTCCAATGGTGACCTCTTTATAGCTTTCCACCCATTCGGGCAAGTAATACCCGAATTGACGGGTACGCATGAGGTTGAAAGGATACTCTTCG
>DASYSV010000389.1:0-3795 GCA_036010185.1 Puia sp. | reverse complement strand
TGGATGCGTCATGGATGGGGAGCCAGTCCGCATTAGTAGAAGAATTCGGCCAGGGCTTTATTCAGCCGGACGGTTTTGGGGTCGGTGAGAGGCAAGTTCTGTCTGCATTGGATAATCCTTTTCTCGATAGTGTTCCTCTGTTTACCATTGAAGGCTTCGAACTGTGCCATGATAGCAGCGATATCGTTCTGTTTGAACCGCCGAAACACGGGCCAAAGCGGTTGCCCCGGCGCTGTCACATCTTTCAACAGCAATAGCAGCTGGATGACCCTGTCAAGGTTGCGTTCTTCAGACACTTCGATCCGTCCGATCTGGGACGGCGACATCTCCTTAAGGTCTGATTCCTCTGCGTTCGGTTGGACCTTATCGGGATGTCCTGCTGATATCGCGACAGGCGTGGTGTCAACCACCGCCCTGTCCAATAACCGCTCCTGCTCCTCCACCCAGGCCAGTACCATCTCCAGCTTGATGCGCCAGCTGGTCGTCCTTTTGCGCAGATACCGTATGCGTTCGCTCGTTTCATAACGGAGGAACCGCAGGAATTCGGCCTTGCCTTCATACGGATCGTAATGAAAGTTCAGATAACGTGCCAGGTCATATCCCGTAAACTCATCTAATTTGTTGAAGATCTCATTCTTATACAGCTCCCAGTGCGGCTCCCGCCGGAAGTGAAGAAGATAATCGGTGCGATACGGGCCGATCTCGTATTGAAAATAGCGGATCCCCGGTTGGAAGTTCGAGTCCACCGGACGCATTCCGAAAGCGGACAACATGGTCCGGAAAAAGATCCGGTTGCTCAATTTATTCCTAAGCATAGTCTAAGGCTTAAAGCGACAATTTAACCAAAACAATCCTCCTGAAACGTCCTAATTTAGTATTTTTCAAATGCAATGAAAGCAATATGGATCACCCGCAAAGGCGGCCCCGAGGTACTGGAGGTCCGCGACACGCCCGAACCCGTCCCCGCACAGGATGAGGTGCTGATCAGGGTGAAGGCCGCCGGCCTCAACCGCAGTGATGTCTATTCCCGGGGCAGCAGGTCATATGGTAACGACCGGCCTGAGATACCCGGTCTGGAAGTATCCGGGACCATCGTCTCCTGTGGAAAAGACGTTGCCCGCTGGCGGCCCGGCGATACCGTCTGCGCGCTCGTCACCGGTGGCGGTTATGCCGAATACGTCGCGGTGCCCGCGGGTCAGTGTCTCCCTGTCCCGGATGGCTGGACATCCGAAGATGCCGCATCCCTGCCCGAGACGGTCCTGACCGTATGGTCCAATGTCTGGAAGACGGCGGGGCTTCGTCCCGGCGAAAACCTCCTCGTCCATGGAGGCAGCAGCGGCATCGGTTCCACGGCCATTCAGCTGGCCGTTGCCTTCGGTAACCCCATCTATACAACCGCCGGCACGGATGAAAAATGCCGGTGGTGCGCAGCCCTCGGGGCGACAAAGGCCATTAATTATAAGACACAGGATTTTCAGACGGCGTTAAAAGATGTCGGTATCGACGTCATCCTCGATATGACGGGCGGTGATTTCACCTCCAAAAACCTCCGGCTTTTGAGCGCCGATGGCCGGTTGGTATTGATCAATGCCATGCGCGGAAAAGAAGCGACCATCGATCTCACCGAGGTCATGTCGCGGCGGCTGGTCATCACCGGTAGTATGCTGAAACCTCGGAGCGCCGAATTCAAGGCACAGCTTACCGCGGATGTGGAAAAGCAGGTCTGGCCCCTGATCGCCCTCGGCGCGCTCCGTCCGCTGATCTATGCCCGCTTCCCGCTCGAAAAGGCCGCCGAAGCCCAGCGGCTCATGGAGTCGGGTGAACATATGGGCAAGATACTCCTGGTGGTGGGCTAGGCAGACCCCGCTCCGATCCCCCGCTGGCAGACTTACGTCAGGCAGACCTCGCCTCGACCCGCACCTCCGGCTCATGCCGAACCGGGAAATTGCAGGAACTCGCGATAAAACAGAGCTTGCTCGCGGCATGATGCAGCTGCTGCGCAGTCTCTACCATCCCCTCTTCGGTGACCGTAATGACAGGATGCAGTATAACGACAGTAAAATGTCCTCCCCCATCGCTGGTCTCTTCCATCGTCCCTTCCGCCTTGTCCCGGTAATCTACGACGACCACCTTATTGACCGCGCAGAGATGCAGATAGGAAAGCATATGACAGGAGGAAAGGGCCGCGACCAGCAATTCTTCCGGGTTATAACGCGCCGGGTTCCCGCGAAAAGAGGGGTCCGAGGAGGCCGCCAGTTCTGGTTTGTCTTTGGCGGAAATAAGATGATCCCGGTCGTAAGCCCGGTAATTGGCCGTCCCTTCACCCTTGTTGCCGGTCCAGACGAGGGAGGTGGTGTAATGATGTTCCTTTGCCATAATTCCCTAAAATTACGAATCCATGGCAAAATCGTCGTTGTCCCGGTCATGGTCGTCCTCATCGTTGGGATCCTCGGTAGCCTCAAAAGCCCCTGCGCCGGTAAGCCGACGGTTAAAATCTGGAAAGAAATTGGTTAAGTTTCAGCCAACCCCTCCCCAAAAACCACCGTTTTTTCAGGAGGCCACTAATATTTCTCTTATTATCACGCTTTGCCCAAAATTAGTATGGCCGGTCGATATAGGCTTTTATTGGAGGAGTGCTACGCCGGCAATCGATTAAGTTTGTATCACTCCAACTGCTTGCTGACCCTGCATAGGCCCCAATCATTAAAATCTGATGTTATGACAGAGCGCAAAACCAGTTCAACCAACTTCCGCAATCAATCCTTCCTGGAGGAAAAATGCAGCCTGAATGAATTGCTCGACCTCATCAGTAAAAGATGGTTCAGCGACGTTCTTTTCTGTATCGAGGAAGGTAACAACCGCTTCAAGCTCATCAAAGATGACCTGAAGTTCATCAGCGATACCATTCTCTCCGACCGGCTCAAGCTGCTGGAAAGATATGGCCTCATTACCCGCACCGATTTCGACGAGATCCCTCCGAAGGTGGAATACGCCCTTACCGATAAGGGGGAAGAACTCTCCGCACTTCTTGGGAAGATGTGCGAATTCAGCGATATCCTGCTGGCCGAAATGCGACACTAGACCCGTAAGAATATCTTCTTACGATACAGGATATACATAAACACCCATTTCACCGCCAGGAAACAAAACACCAGCACGAGCGCATTCCACGGATCGCCGACCAGCTGCCCCAGCCAGTGGAAGAACCCATCCGTCATGTAATGCCATTCGATAAAATGCGGCGAGAGATAGATCAGGATCGAGTTCATCCCGATCACGGTGAAAAAGAAAGCCCATTTTTTGTATCCCCTCACATCGATGATATAGTAAAAGAGCGCCAGCAGGAGCAGGCTGATCCCGCCGCAATTCAAAACGAAAGAGCTTGTCCACAAGTTCTTGTTGATCGGGAATACGGTATTCCAGGCAAGCGCCAGCGCCAGCGAGATCACGCCGCCAATAGCCAGACGACCCGCCTTTGCCGCCGGTGACAATGGACCGTTCCGGAGCATCGTGCCCGCCAGGATACCCAGCAACGCGGTACCGATAGCAGGAATGGTGGACATCAGCCCTTCGGGGTCGTGTATACCCAGGTAAAGCCTGCCGGGCAGTATCGTCCGGTCGACATACGAGGCGAAATTGCCCTGCATGGTGAGGTCCCCGTGCGGGAAGCCAGGTGCGGAAGTAAACGATAACAGCAACCAATAACCGATCAGCAGCGAGGCGAACCAAACCACCTGCCCGATTGGTTTTGTATACAGGTAAATGATATTGGCGAACATATAGGCCAGACCGATC
>DASYSV010000378.1:0-3598 GCA_036010185.1 Puia sp. | reverse complement strand
CACCGGCCGATCGCGACACTGGCTGTCACCGGCCGTAGCACCTCGCGCTATTTTTTGTTCGACAACGATGATGAGCTGTGCGGCTGGAAGAACGTTCAGACGGGCCAGCAACGACTGGCGCGGTCGGTGGGAGGAGAGCCCGTACCCAAAGCCTTCAGCGGTATCCATGTCATCGACCCTTCGATCTTCGATTTTATTACCCGCGAAGGGAAATTTTCCATGGTGGATGTCTATCTCGACCTGGCCGCGGACCATAGCATTCGGGGATTTGACCATAGCCGGTCGTTGTTCATCGATGTTGGCAGACCCTCCTCGGCGGAAGAGGCGGCGCGGTTGTTCCCGTAAAATATTCATTAATTTTTAACCCCACCGCACTTTGTAGCGCCGAAGGGAATAATTTTATCGATATGAGAAACTTAATCGTTGTCATTTGCGCCCTTGGGCTGTGCCTGAGTGCGATCGCACAGGAGACGAAACCTGATCTCCTGAAAAACAAAGTCTTATTGCCCAACGGCTGGACGATCACACCGGCGGGCAGCGCCCTGCAGCTGGGAGATCTTCCATTGAATATAGCGGTGTCGGCATCGGGCCGGCTCGCGGCAGTGACCAACAACGGTCAGAGTATCCAAACCATTCAGCTCATCGATGTAAAAGGGGAACGGGTGCTCGATAGTGTGGTTATCCCCAGGTCATGGCTGGGGCTTAAGTTCAGCGCCGATGAGAAATACCTCTATGCCTCCGGAGGCAATGACAACCGGATACTGAGGTATAAAGTCAATCCCCGCCCCGGCTCTGCGGGACTGGTTTTGGACGACAGCATCCTGCTCGGCAAAAAGTGGCCGGAACATATATCGCCTGCGGGCATCGACATCGATGACCGTCGCGGCCTGCTGTACGTCGTCACGAAAGACAACAATTCCCTGTATATCGTCGATCTGAAGACCAAATCTGTTCTACAGCGGCTGGAAATCGGCGGAGAAGCGTATACCGCGCTGTTGTCGCACGACGGAAAACAGCTGTATATCACCTGCTGGGGTTGCGACAAGCTGCGCATCCTCGATACGCAGAGCAGGACGTTCGAAGACGACATCGCCGTCGGAGACAATCCCAACGATATCTGTCTTTCGAAAAACGGCCGTTGGCTTTTCGTCGCCAATGCCAATGACAATAGCGTGTCTGTTATCGATACCCGTGAGAAAAAGGTCGTGGAGACGCTGAATGCGGCACTTTATGCCAATTCGCTTCCCGGATCGACGACCAACGCTCTTGCGCTCGGCAGTGACGGGAAAACGCTCTATGTCGCCAATGCGGATAACAACTGTCTGGCAGTATTCGATGTCAGCCATCCCGGAGCAGGTCGCTCCAGGGGATTCATCCCTGTCGGCTGGTATCCTACGGCCGTGCGTGTCATCGACGGCAAGATATGGGTAGCCAACGGCAAGGGCTTTACCTCCATGGCCAATCCGCTGGGACCCAATCCGACACAGCGCCGGCAGGAGGTCAATTACCGGAAAGGCGACGAGCATAAGGCTCCGGCCGTTCAATATATCGCCGGGCTGTTCAAGGGGACGATGAGTATTATTCCCGAACCGGATGACCAGTTACTGGCGCAATATTCACAGCAGGTCTATCAGAATACGCCCTATGCGAAAGACAGCGAGCTTGTCGCCGCTGGCGAGCCGGGCAATCCGGTACCGATGAAAGTGGGCGAGAAGTCTCCCATAAAATATGTCTTTTATTTTATCAAGGAAAACCGCACCTATGACCAGGTATTGGGAGATGTAAGCGATGGCAACGGAGATACCAGCCTCGTGCTTTTTGGACAGCGGGTGACGCCCAACCAGCATGCGTTGGTAAAGGAATTCGCGCTGTTGGATAACTTTTATGTCAATGCCGAGGTCAGCGCCGACGGACACAACTGGAGCATGGGCGCCTATGCGACGGACTATCTCGAGAAGACCTGGCCCACCTCCTATGGCCAGCGTGGCGGCGATTACGACGCGGAAGGCAACAGGGCTATCGCCAATAATAAAGGCGGATTCATCTGGGACGATTGTCAGCGTGCGGGCGTCACCTATCGCAGCTATGGAGAATTCGAGGATGGAGGAAAACCGCATCTCGAGTGCCTGAAAGGGCATATCTGCCCATCTTTTACCGGCTGGGATCTGTCGGTTCCGGATACGACCCGTTTCAGCCAGTGGAAAAGGGATTTTGATTCGCTGTCTGCGGCGGACGCCCTTCCGAGGCTCAGTGTCATTCGCGCACCCAATGACCATACGGCCGGGTTGCGTCGCGGTTCGCCGACTCCGTTTGCTTACGCGGCCGACAACGACCTTGCCATTGGAGAGTATGTAGAATACCTGAGCAAGAGTCCCATCTGGAAAGAGAGCGTCGTAATCATACTCGAAGACGATGCGCAGAACGGTCCCGATCACGTCGATGCCCATCGAAGCCCGGTATATATCGCCGGAGGTTTGGTAAAACGTCACTTCGTGGATCATACGATGTATTCCACGACTTCCGTATTGCGCACTATCGAGCTTATCTTAGGTATACCACCGATGACGCAGTATGATGCGTCTTCTACCAGCCTGTGGAGATGTTTCACCACAACGCCCGATCTGACCGCCTTTCAGGCCTTGCCCGCGAATATCGATCTGCGGGATAAGAACATCGCCTCGAATGAATGGTCAAAAAAATCATCCGCTATCGATCTGACAAAAGAAGACCGCGTCCCCGACCGGCTCTTCAACGAGATATTGTGGAGAGGAATAAAAGGGAATGACGCAGCGCCGCCGCCGCCAAGCCGGGCCGCATTCATCCGCCCTTCGCCGGATAAGGATGGAGATTGAAATGGCGTAGTCGGAAATTAAAAAAAAGGCGCGGATCTTTCCGCGCCTTTTTGCTGTAAGCGTTGGCCGATGGTTCTAATGATGGTCACGATCATGACGGTCACGATCATGGCGGTCACGCCAATGTGATTCGCGTTCATAACGATCGTGATCGAAACGTTTTCCTACAAAATACCCCCTGTGGTCCCGGTAGAACCGGTCGTGATAATGCTGGAAATAAATACGATCACGGTAATGTCCGTGCCAGGAGGGATAAGTATAATAGGTATATCCCGGATAGGCCGATTCATTAATGCCGACATGTACACGTACCTGCGCGTTAGCGGATCCCGCCACCAGCGACCCCGCAACGATCATAGCGATGATTAACATTTTACTTTTCATAGATAGCGAGTTTTATAAGTAGGATGCAAAAAAAGGGCCACACGACCCTTTTTGTATAACAGATTGATTAATATTGAATTAAAACCTACCCCGGTGAAACCCGCGGTCATGTCCCGACCCACGTTCGTTGCCCCGGTTGTGGTCGGATCCGCGTCCATAGCCCCGACCGTTATCAAACCTCCGACCGTTGTCAAACCCCCGGCTATAACCGCGGTCGTTGTTAAAACGCGAGTGGTCAAAACGTCCGCCGTTGAAATAAGCCCTGTGGTCTCTTTCGAAGATCGGACGATAGTGTTCGAAGTATACGCGATCCCGGAAGTGACCGTACCAGGCGGGATAATCATAGTAGACATATCCGGGAT
>DASYSV010000373.1:0-6941 GCA_036010185.1 Puia sp. | reverse complement strand
GGGCAACCTCGGCAATGGACGAGACTTCGAAGGCCTTTACCGTGACTCCCTATGGCCTGACGGAAAAGGGAAAGGCGATCGTCCGCCGGATGAATGAGCTGGGTATGCTGGTCGATCTATCACATGTCGGCGAAAAGACGTTCTGGGATGCGATCCATACGACGACCAAACCGATCATCTGCAGTCATAGCAGCGTGTGGAACCTATGCCCTGTCTTCCGCAATCTGAAAGACGATCAGATCAAGGCGGTCGGGGCGAATGGTGGGGTCATACAGGTGAATTTCTATTCCGGCTTCCTAGACAGCAATTATCAGCCGCGCGTGACGAGGTTTTTGCATCGCCATAAGACGGAACTGGACAGTATGAACGCGGCACATGCGCCACAATATGCGATCAATGAATACCTGTCCAAAAAATACCCGGCTGAGGCAGATTCGCTGAGGGCGCCAATGTCGCTCGTGCTCGACCATATAGATTATATCGTAAGGCTGATCGGGCCGGACCACGTGGGGTTAGGCTCGGACTTTGACGGGATCGAGTCGCCGCCGCAACAGTTGGATGACGTCTCGACATATCCGCTGATAACGCGGGAATTGTTGAAGAGGGGGTATAAGCCGGATGATATTAAGAAAATACTCGGAGGTAATTTTATCCGGGTGCTGAAGGCGAATGAGGTGGGGAAGGCGGTGGCGGTGAAATAAGGGGGTAATCGTGGAATGGTTGTTGGATTTGCTAAGTAAATCTGGTGTCTACGAATGAAGGAGCGCAGTGTGCTTGATCGGAGATGTTTGGCAAGGCGAGTTGGAAAAAAAGGTGTTTTCACGGTGTCATAGACCTGCATTTAACCTTTTCTTTGCCGCTATGGACAAGACAGAAGCCGGGCGAATTATCATCGCTATACACGGGGTAGGCGACACGAAAAAAGGCGAGGTGGCCAAGGGCCTTGCGGAAGGCCTCGGCATCCCGAAAGCTTCTATGGATACGCTGCTGGTTGACGGCAACGATTATCAACGGCTTTTAACGGACGATGGAAAACTGGAGATCGTTGAGGTGAATTGGTCGGATATCCTGAAGCCGGACAAAGGTTGGTGGTCAATTTTAAAACAGGCAGGTCTGATCATAACGTCTATGCTTTCGCTGGCGGAGCAGCGATGGCAAATGCGTTTTCGCGCGAAGCTGAACGTTTTTCGCTTACTTCGATTTTGCCTGGAGGCGCTGACGCCGGGCGCCGTCTTTTTTTCGCTGTCGACGGTGCTTGGAATGGTGGTCAAAAGGCCCGGGTTCGTCGTTGGCCTATTGCTCCTGGTCATTGCGTTCTTCGCATGGTTTACCTATAAGGCTACGGCGTACAGTAAGAACTATCGGTGGGGGTGGGTGTGGCTTGCCCCTTTAACGGCCTACCTGGCGAGCGTTTGGACCAATAAGTATACCGGTCAGCTACAGGAACTCTCTATGGAAATCCGGGAATATGGGCAAGTCATTACGTCCGGACTGGCGTTTGCCTTGTTTCTCGCTTACCTTTATCTGTACGTTCGAAAAAAAGACAAGGATTGCATTGCGACCGAATTCTCCTTCACCTACCTGCCGTTTCTCGCGTTTAATTCGGCGGCGACTATGATCGCTTTTTTGTCGTTGAGAGCGCTAAAGGAATTTGGCGATGAAAATATGCTGCTCGCCTGGGATAAGGCAGCCAAGAATTTCCTGCGGTTTGATTTGGCTAAGGCGGAGTTGATGACGACCATTATCTATTCAATTATAGGTATAATACCGCTGATCTATACCGTGCTGTATATGAAAAAGAGCGGTTACCCGGGGGGAATAAAGAAGGCAGGGCTGATAAATAAAAAGGGACGTCTTCTCCAACAGGCGCTTGCATTGCTTTTACGCGTTTCTCCGCTCCTTTTGCTTTTTTTGACAGGCTATCTTACCTATCTGGTGATCACATGGAACAAAGATGTCAGCCATATTGAACCCATCTGGCATATATACGAAATATCCATTCTTAGGACTATCCCGTTTTTTTCCTGGTTCGTCGGCCCGCTGGCCATCGTTACGGGGGTAGTCGGGGATATCCTTTTCTATATACAGCCAGACGAGAACGCGAGGCATGGTACCAGAGAAAAATGCCTTTATCGTCTTAAATGCGCGATGGAGTATGCCCATTCTAAACCAGGGGCGGAAAAGACAGTCGTGGCACACAGTTGGGGGACAGTCGTGGCGGTCGATTATCTATGTAAGTATCCTACACCCGTCCGGCTGGTAACGTTGGGAAGCCCGCTCGAGGCTTTGTGTTACCAGTTCCTGGGAATGGAGGTGATGAACCCGGCGCTACTCTCCGGTTGGCTAAATGCATATCGTTATGGGGACTATATCGCCGGACCTTTGGCTCCTTCATCGAAGGCGATCAACGAGTTGATCGGAGACGGTGGACACATGGACTATTGGAAGGATAAGATAATGGGCGAAGCGATCCTGCCGGATGAGTGACGGTGCTATCACTACTTTTGAAGTATAAAGTTGGCAGTATAGGCGAGACAGACGATGCCCAGCAGATAGATGAGAAAAACATAGAGCACGCCATATCAGCGGTGATATTTGAGATTTTCCAATTTGACGCTGAGCGAGAAGAATAGTACGGAGGTGTAGACCAACGAATAGTAAAACCGCGCGGGCAGGCTTTTCCATTGGGAAGAGGTCTCGGGGCAATACATATTAAGGCCTCACAAATATGAATAGAGTAACCACGTCAACATTTAATGCATGCAATATCCATTTTTTCTTTTATTAGCCGGTTTTTTTTCGTCATCTCTTTATGGGCAGAACTTTCTAATTAGGGAGCCTGATTCTGCCGGGAACTTTGAATTCCAAAACGTTTGCAAAGGGAAGGTAACGGTTACATCCGGGTCATATGAGGTTTTGAAGGGCCAGCCGGTGAAGTTTATGACGAAATGGGGCAGATCTAAAGACGGGAAATTCTTCTGGACGAATGGGGAAAATATTTATCAATTTCATTTCAATTCCCAAAAAACCGAAATCATTTCTTCTAACTGGCATTTTATAGTCGAATTCTATGTTTGTGATAGCGCTGCCTATATAGTTTATAATCCTTCAAGGCAAGAGGGCGAGCATGACAATCGTTATTCGCCCGGCTTGAGATTTTGTTGTCTAAATTTGAACAACGGTCATCGAACCAATTATCAATTCCCCAATAACATAAATTTCACAAACTTATCTATTTCACCGGATCGGATGTGGGCGGTATTTGTCAACACAATTTTTACCACGGATGAAAATGTTAAAAAATATCAGCTTGTGTTATATGATTTGAAAGCTGGAAGCGTGCAAATTATCGACTCAGGCATCACTAGCAAAGACCAGTGGTTCGGAAACGATGATAAATATAATTCTTGCTTCTGGCCAAGTAATACCGTCCTAATCTATTATAAACATATGCGTAAAGGCGACAATGGCAGTATTTTATCGTACAACATACTGTCGAAGAAGATTGAGCCGGCCATAAATTCGATTCCGGAGAGAGATTTCACCTGGTTCGGCTATTTTCATCATGCATTTTTCTTTTCAAATCGGACTAGTATATATAAAACAGTGAATGGAAGAGATAAAGAGATCATCGTGGGCAATACAAAAAACAGGGTATTGGAGGCTGTACTATACTAGCTAGCGATTCCAATAGCTGACGCAGGTGCAAGTATCGAGGTAGGGCGAAGTCAATTCCGCCGTTGAACGAAGTGTAACCGAGCAAAGCGAAGGTTACGAGCGAGCCTTTGCCGGTGGCAAAGAAGAAGCTCTACGATGTTTAATCGAAGCGCAAATGCTGGCCCCCTGCCCCTGCGCTACTCGCTGCGCAGGGACTCCACGGGATTGACGACGGCCGCGCGGAGGGTGCGAAGACAGAGGATGATGAGCGCGATCGCGAGAAGGAGGCCGCCGCCGACCGCGAAGATCCACCAGCTGATGTTGGTACGATAGGCATAATTCTCCAACCATTTGTGGCTGCCCCACCAGGCGATGGGGAAGGCGATGAGGATCGCGAGGGCGATCAGCTTCATGAAGTCGCGCGAGAGGAGGACGATGATCTGCGAGACGGAGGCGCCGATGACCTTGCGGATACCGATCTCTTTGGTACGCTGGTTAGTGACGTAGATCACCAGGCCGAGCAAACCGAGACAACTGATGAAGATGGTGAGACCGGTGGACCACATCAGCAGACGCGAGGTGTTCTTTTCCGCATTGTAGAATTTGGCGATGGACGCGTCGAGGAACTGGTAATCGAAATCCTCGCCGGGATAGACCGACTGGTAGGCCTTCTCGATCGAGGCGACGGTGTGCGGCCAGGCGGTGCCATCCCCATTCTGGGGCTCGAGGGCGACATTCACCGTATTCAGGAAACGGCCGCCGTTGGCGATGAGCAGCGGCTTGATCGGATCGCGGAGGGAATGCTGATGGAAATCGGCGACGACCCCGACGATGTAGGGATTGCCCTGCCATTTGAACTGTTTGCCGATGGCTTTCTGAGGGTCGAGGAAGCCAAGGCGTCTTGCATAGGTCTCGTTGATGACGACGGCATTCATGGTATCGCTTTGGGGAGCGGACGTGCCGGCGACCAGATGAAATTTATAGATCGGGAAATAATTCGAGTCGGCTACTTTGATCTGGACATTGTCCTGTATCTCCTTTTTGCCATCCATATAAGTGATGGTGCTGCTCCAGGAGCCGCCACTGGAGGGTGGGTCGGAGCTGAGACCGGCGCGCTGAACACCGGGGATAGCGCGGAGTTTGTTAAGAAGGACGACCTTCATTTGTGCGCTGACGCGGGGATTGGTAGAGAAGTATAAGACGGCATCTTTTTTAAAGCCCATGTCCTTGTTCAACGAGTAGTTTATCTGCCGATCCACAAGGAGGGTGGCAATGATGAAGACCTGGGCAATGACGAACTGCGACACGGTAAGGGTCTTGCGCAACCAGGCAGTGCGGGTCCTGCCGGTATTGGCATAGGCCTGGTTCTTGAGAACGAGCACGGGATTGTAAGAAGACAGCACGAGCGCGGGATAGATGCCCGAGAGAAGGCTGACGGCAAGGATCAGCACCCCCAGGAAAACGAATACGATCGGCTGCGTGAAAGGATTAAAATGAAAATCTTCCGGAATAAAATCCTTGAACACCTTCAGCAGGAGCGGCGTGATCGCAAGCGATAGCAGCGTGGCGAGTACGGTCAGCAGGAAGGTTTCGTTCAGGAATTGGAAGGCCAGCTGACGACGGTGTCCTCCCATCGTCTTGCGAATGCCGATCTCGCGCGCACGCTGGGAAGCCTGAGCGGTCGTCAGGTTGATGAAATTGATACAGGCGAGCAGCAAGAGGAATGCAGCTACGGCCAGGAGTCCGTAGAGAACGGATTTGTGAGGCTGGCGGCTCTCGTCGAAGATGCCGTACCCGGAGTCGAAATGCATATCCTTGAAAGGCTGCAGGAGCGTGGTGGTCTTGCTTTTCCTGGTGGCGTCGGCATGCTCATGATCTTCCCGGAGACGGTTGATGGCTGCGACTAGTTTTGTAGCGCTTGCACCGGGCGACAGACGGACAAAGAGCTGGTCGGCAGAATTGGAACTGCCCCAGTTGTCCCAGTTCTGCGGCTTCATGCGGGTGGTCTCCATCGTAGAATACGATATGAATCCGCGGAAATTGAAATCTGTATTATAAGAAATGTCTTTGACGATGCCGGTAATGGTGGCCTGTATCGTATCGTCGAAAAAGATGGGTTTGCCGATGATGTCGCTGTACGGGAGATGCGGGAAATAGAGATGCGCGTTACTGGCCGTGATTACCACCTGGTAGGGCTGACGAAGAGAAGTCTTCAGGTCACCGGCCAGCCAGTCGTAATGAAGAAGATTGAAATACCGGCTGTCGGCATAGATGAGATCCTTTTGTTTTTTGAGGACGAGCGGGCGGCTGGCATCAGGCCAGGGAATGGACACTTTCAGCCGGTCGGCGGTACGGAAGGGCACGACGAGCTCGATGCCGGTGAGCTCTTTTTCGATGGCTGGCCCTATCGGTACACAGGTGCTACCCCAATGGGAGATGTTCCCCTGGAAATTCCACTCGGAGACAACGCGGTAGATACGGTCGCGGTCCTTCTCGAATCTGTCGAAGGAGAAGTCGTACCAAACCAGCGCCGTGATGATCAGCGAGGCGCTGATACCGATGGCGAGACCGACAATATTGATGATCGAGAAGAGCTTGTTGCGCCGGAAATTCCGAAGGGCGACGAGGAAATAATTTTTGAGCATATGGCGATGGGTTTGCCGTTAGATTAAATATACGAAGAGTTTCGGAGATTATGTGGGTAAATATACCGTATAGCCGCGGGGCGGGGCGGAGAACTCAGCCGTACCATCGGGGGCCGTGGTTCGGGGTGCGGGAATGTCCGTATTGTCATGCCCACGCCAGGCGACGGGATGAAAGGTGGTATTGGGCCAGTGGGTGTGGACTTGGGCGCCGCTGGTGGCGGCGGAATTGTTGAGAACGAAGACCAGACCTTTTTGGGCGTTTGTGCCGGTCCGTTGCATGATATAGAGATTGTCGCCGACGTACAGGACTTCCGTGGGGCCGCCGGCATTGGATCCATGGGCTTTGACGAGGGCGTCGATACCGGATTGATTGGTTGGTTGGGCGAGATCCCAGTTGTAGTAGTCCTGCCAGAAGACACAGGGATAGCCTTCGTGCGTGAGGATATAGGCATAGGCGAGCATCTTGTCGTTGACGATGGGGTTGTCGCGGACGATGTCGTGATTTTCGACGAAGGTGACGGCGAGGGCGGGGTTATACTGGAGAACGGTGCCGGCCGGGCCGGAAGGGTGTTGTGAGCCGGAGGGTTGCGTGGCGGCGGGGGCGAGGTTGCGCAGGCTGAATCCGTAGACATCACAGAG
>DASYSV010000369.1:0-5562 GCA_036010185.1 Puia sp. | reverse complement strand
CGGATGGATAAATATTCTACGCCATGAATAAAGAGGAACTAACGCACCTGCCATCTTACAATCCGGACAATCGCGAGGAAATGACGCGAAAGGAATTCATGACCCGTGTCAGCCTCAGTATCGCCGCCATCAGTGCGGTCGTCATGGCAGTACCATGTGTCGCCGCGCTCGTCGCTCCGCTTCTCGAAAGCAATCCCAGCTCCTGGCGGACGGTGGGTCGCCTGGAAGATTTTCCCGTCGGCAGTACGCGTCTGGTCAATTTTGAAAATGCCGATGCGGAGCCTTATGCCGGCATGCTGACCAAATCCGCCGCCTGGCTGCGGCGCGTCGACCAGGAGAAGTTCACCGCTTTTGCCGTGAATTGTACGCATCTGGGTTGTCCGGTAAGATGGGAAGAAACCGCGGGGCTCTTCATGTGTCCCTGCCATGGTGGCGTGTATTACAACGACGGAACAGTTGCCGCCGGTCCGCCGCCACGACCCCTCCCGGAATATAAAGTACGGGTCCATAACAATGAGATACAACTGGAGACCGCTCCGCTCCCCATCACCGGCGTCTAGAGATAACCAAAACCATTTATTCAAATGAAGAATTTCTTTGGACGGATATGGCACTGGCTCGACGACCGCATGGGCATCATGGACCTCCTGCGTCCGCTGATCGATCACCCTGTTCCCCCGCGCGGGCTGTGGATGTATGTTTTCGGCAGCGCTACCCTATTCATGTTCATTTTGCAGGTCGTCACAGGTGTAGCCCTTTCGCTGTTGTACCAGCCTTCTTCGGACAATGCCTATCACTCGTTGCAATTCATCACTTACCAGGCAAAATTCGGGAACATCCTTCGCAGCGTCCATTTCTACGGTGCATCGGCCATGATCATCCTGGTCGGTCTGCATATGATCCGGACGTATATCACCGCCTCGTACAAATTCCCACGCGAAATGAACTGGATCAGCGGCGTATTCCTGCTGCTTTTCACGATCTTTATGGGGTTCACCGGGCAGCTGTTGCGCTGGGATTCCAACGGCGTCTGGTCTTCCGTAGTAGCGGCCCAGCAATTGGGAAGAGTTCCTTTCTTCGGGAAATATCTCGCCAGGTTGCTGCTGGGCGGAGACACCATCGGCAGCCACAGCCTCACCCGATTTTTTTCCTATCACGTATTCATCATTCCCGCGTTCATTTTTATTTTTATCGGCCTGCATCTCTGGCTGGTGTTCAAGACGGGGATATCCGAGCCACCAAAGGCCGGAAGGCCGGTCGATCCTAAGACCTATCGAAAATGGTACGATGATTACCTGAAGAAATATGCGATCCCTTTCTGGCCGAACGCAGCCTGGCGGGATGTCCTGTTCAGCAGCTTCATCGTCATCGCGATCATCCTGTTTGCCTGGTTGAAAGGTGCGCCGGATTTGACGACGAAACCGGATATGACGTATATCCATACCTCACCCCAGCCGGACTGGTATATGGTCCTCTTTTTCGCCTTGTTCGCGCTGATGCCGCATAAGATCGAATCCGCCGCTATGACGGTCGGCCCGCTCCTGACGGTGATCATCCTGTTCGTCATTCCCTTCCTTTCGAATAAGGGCGAACGCAGTCCCATCCGGCGCCCCTGGGCGATGTTTGGTGTCATCTGCGTCTTCGTATTCGTCATCAGCCTGCTGCTTCTTGGTCTGAAACATCCCTGGTCCGCGGATTTCGACGCCAAACCACTGCCGGTCGCAGCTATTCATCCGATGCACCCCGACGCTACGGTCGTGGCGGGTTCTCATCTTTTTTATACCAGGGGTTGTGAATATTGTCACCAGGTGAACGGGTATGGCGGCAAGGCGGGCCCCGATCTCAGCCTGGTGGGTCTTCGTCTGTCCGCGCAGGAGATAACGATCCGCATCGTCAACGGCGGTGGCAACATGCCGGCGTACGGTGGTATACTCAACCAGGATGAGCTGGCCACGCTAGTGAACTTTTTAAGCGCACAGAAATGAGACAGATCCGGTTACCGCACGCAAAGGGGTCGTCGTCATAGGATCGGTTTTGCCGGGTTGTTGCGGTAGTATTCGAGCTTCGAAAGAAACATCTCCGCCATCTTCGATGCCCGCCATTTGGCTTCGGTTGCCTTGACGCCCGCGAAAAGCTCGTCCACGGTCGCATCCCAGAGACCGAGCCAGGTGTCGAAATGCCGTCTTTCCAACGGCATCCGCGCGTGAGGTGCAAAGGGACTGCCGAAATAGGTATGCTCCTCCAGCAATACCGTTTGCCAGAAGCGATACATTTTGTCGAGATGCTCAGGCCAGTGATCTCCGATGGCGCCGATGAAGATGGGGCCGATCAGCCGGTCTTCCCGCACTTTACCATAAAAGGCGTCCACCAGCACACGCACATCCTCTATATTAGAAATATCCATATGATTTATTTACGCCGGAGGAACAGCAGGTTCTCTTCCAGCCTTTCCGTGAATTCCCCGATATATGAATTCTCGAGCATTGCGGTAATGTCCTCCCTGATCTTTTTGAATTCATCATGTATGGGACAGGGATGTACTTCCGAACAGTTCCGGAGCCCAAGTCCGCAGCCGGAGAACAGCTGATCGCCGTCCACTACCCGGACGATCTTCGCCAGCGGACACTCCCTACCCTGCGCATCCAGATAAAACCCGCCGTTGGGCCCCTTTACCGATTGGACAACACCTTTTCGCACCAGCTGCTGAAGGATCTTGGCGATGAAATGCGCGGGTGAGTCGATGCCCTTGGCGATTTCCCGTATCCCGACCCGGTCGCCGTCTTTCGAACGCAAGGCGATAAAGATCATCGCCCGTATCGCATATTCGCATGTCTTGGAAAACATCGCCGCAAAGATACGAGGCAATTTTCAAATAAAAGACAAGAATGTCTTTTATTTGGCCGGAGTGCGGCAAAGGGGTCTACTGTGATTGCGCCGGTCGGTCGATCAAACGCCGCAGCGCGAACAGCAACTGCCGGTCTTTTTCACGTAACCTTCCGGTCCGGTCCGGGGGGCAATCGAGGATCAGGATATTATCCTGTGCCGTAGCGATCCTGTACAGCCGTAGCAGCTGATCCGCCGTCTTGTAAACGGTATCCCGGGTGTTGTAGAACCATTTGCCACTCATGCACACCGTCGTTTCCCAGGGCATGTAATAGAGCTTTCCGTCATGTGAGAACAGCTTTGGATCGGGATTGGCAGGCAGATAAGGGTCCCCCATCCGGAAATCGCTGGGGAAGTAGCGGATCGGATACCCTGTTCTTTGTTCCGTGGGCAGCACCCAGCTTGAATCGGGATCGGGGTTGTCGGGTCTTCCGATAGACCAGTTGACGCCGACCTGGCATTGCGGCTCGAGGGTATGGACCACCGTATAGATGGCGGCGATCGGCCAGCGTGACCGCTGTTTTTCCCAACCCGCGTCCAGCCATAGCTCGACTATGGGCGAATAGGGATGAGTGATTCCGATCAGTTCCTTCAGCTGCGCGATCATATACTGGTTGTAATCGAAATCTCCCGTCGTGTCGCGCGGATCGGGGTTTAGATGACGGTCCCAAAGCGAATAATAAAGGCCCAGCCCGATGCCGTATCTTTTGCATGCCCTGGCAACCGCCTCTACCACATTCGTGCGATTCCCCGAACTTCCGACATCGTAAGTCGTATATCGGCTGTCCCAGAGACAAAAACCATCTTCATGTTTGGTCACCAGGATAACGTACTTCATTCCCGCCTCTTTCGCCGTGGCGATCCACTGGTCGGCGTCTATCGCGGAAGGCCGGTAGACGGATGGCGGTCTGGTGCCGTCCGTCCATTCCTCGTCGCAAAAGGTATTGATGCCAAAATGGATGAACATCCCATATTTCCGCCCGATCTGTGCGAGCTGCGTCTTGCTCGGGCCGTTGGACGGCCTTGGTTCGGGCTGAGCCCAAACGACGCCCAGCGAATTAATCGCGATGAGAAAGCAAATGCCGATTTTCATGGGAATAAATTTATTAATATTGCTTCGAAACCACCACTATTTTCAAATCGCCTCGAAGTATGACCCCTGAAGAAGACAATATCTGGAGATCCATACAGGAAAAAGACAGAAAGGCTTTCGAACAATATTATAAGGACCACTATAAGCTCTTCTTCGTGGCGGCCTTCAAATATCTCGGAGATGCCGGCCAGGCGCAGGAGGTCGTCAATGACGTATTCGTCACGCTTTGGCAGAATGCGGAAAAGGTCACCATCCAGTCTTCGCTGAAGGCCTATCTCCACAGAAGTGTGATCAACCGGAGCCTCAACCTCCTGGATAAGAACAAACGCGACCGGCAGCAACAGCAAAACACGCTGCAGACAGAAGAAGCCGCCGAATCGCGGGAAATAGAAACCAACGAGTTAAAGCTCCGTCTTTATAAGGCCATCGATCAGCTCCCCGAACAATGCCGCAAAGTCTTCCGGATGAGCAGGTTCGAGCAGCTGAAGCAGCAGGAGATCGCAGATCGTCTGGGCATCTCCATCAAGACAGTCAAGAATCATATTACCAACGCCTTGCAGCAGCTGAAGCATGTACTCGACGATTGGCACAATCTACCCCTATGGATAATTTTTTTTGATATCGTCACTAGGTCCATCGGACCATTTTCCTGTCTTATATAAGTAGATCATGGACACGCGCCCGACATATGATGATATTCCCTGGCAGCTGATCATTCAGGCTCTTCAGCACGAAGAGACGCCTGAAGAAAGCGTATTGTTCGGGGATTGGCTGGCCGCATCCCCCGCAAATCAGGCCATTTACCAACGGCTGAAACAGATGTGGGAGGAAGGACTGGCCGATTATCTCATTGTCCGGGACGCCGATCCCGAACAGGCCTGGGTTGCTTTGCAGCAATTATTGGATGAACCGGCGTCCGAAGGAGAGAAAACCGTCATCCTGCATCCCCTGGCCGGAAAACAGCCGCTCCGGATGATGCGATGGCTGGTTGCGGCGACGCTGATCCTGGTTTCAGGAGGTATCGCAATGTGGTACTATCAGGACAAAACGGTGCCGATCCAATATGCGACGATCGCCGGTGAACAAAAAACGATCCCTCTGCCGGATGGTTCGACGATGGTCCTTCAGCCGGAGACCCGTCTTCAACTGCCCCGCACTTATAACAAGACCGACAGAACTGTCATCCTGCAAAGCGGAACCGTCCGATTCGACGTCGCTCACCAGGAACAGCTGCCCTTCACGGTCGATCTCGGAGTAGCCAGCGTAAAAGATATCGGAACAACCTTCACCATCGTCAGGAATGCCGACAGCATAACGGTGACCGTAACCAGCGGAAAGATCGCCTTTACCGAAAAGTCGACGGGCGCGACCCGGGAATTATCGGCCGGCGGCGCGCTGTGTCTTTATACGACGACACAACATGCCGGTGAGGTAAGGGTCATAACTCCCGGCGGCAACAGCCTGCGGTTCGACAATGCCACGCTGCAGGAGGTCGTAGGCGCCTTACAACGGCAATTCGGCAAAAAGATACTCCTGGAAGACACCGCTCTGGCTCAAAAAAGAGTGACCCTCCACCTGGATGGAGA
>DASYSV010000353.1:0-35535 GCA_036010185.1 Puia sp. | reverse complement strand
CGGCATATGCCTTTTCGGGAGTCACGAACCATTTGGATGTCTTCCAGTCGAGCTCATCGCCCCTGGCCGACAACCAATACCAGTTGATATCTTTCACCTTGCCTATCTCATCCTTTAATTCCAGGCGCAGAAAATATGTCGGGGACAGTCCTGCGATCGCCGGCACGTCGAGTCCAAGCCAGACGCTGTCAGGTTCGACGGAAAGCTGTCGCTCCTTCGACCATTTGACGCTGCCATCGAGGTCGTAGATCTTTGCGTCGGCCCGGAGGTTCGTGAAGCGGTGCAGCAATGAGTTCGTGACCGCTATGGCATTCCGGGCATAGGAATATTGGATGTGCAGTGGCTCGAGGGCCTTTTTCATACCGAAATAGGTGCCTGCCGGGTATAGATAGTAGTCATAGGTATGCCAGATCAGTCCCGGCCAGGGGTTGCTGCCCATCCATTGCACCACACCTGTCGCGTCGTGATATTTATCCAGCCCATATGCCTCCATCATCGCCCGGTGCGCCTCATAGTTCTGCGCCTGCGCTTTGTCGACATAGTCCCTGATGTCTTTTGCTTCCCCATAACGTGCCTGCAGGGCGGTATTGAAGACATCCGTCGTCCCGAAATTCATCGTGCCGCAATGGTATTTCCAAGTGGCCGTCGTAAACCAGAGCGAGTCTTTAGGAATGAATTTGATCAGGCTTTCATATGGCGGGATCGAGGGTCCCGGCGAGATCTCCGTGGCATAGCTCCAGGCGCCGCCATGCCGCCGCGTCGAATCGGTCTCCCAATAGATGGGAGGCACCCATTCATATGGCCCGTCCATTTTTACGCCGCTGTATCCCGAAACTTTGGATTTGCTGGCATCCGCCGTGGAGATCGTCGGATTGGGCCATTTCAACGCCGATTCGATGGCCAAATATTCCCGCTCCACGCTGGTGTCCCGCGGCGGCATATCGCTGCCATTCAGCCAAACCATCACGCTGGCTTTGTTGCGCAGCCAGAGCATCACGCTGCTGTCCGACGCCATGGCCGAAGCCCGTTTGGCCGCATCCCACAATTCCGGGTACTGCCAGGCGCCGCAGCACATCCAGCCGGTCATCACCAGCATGCCGTATTTATCACAGAGGGCGTAGAAATTGTCGTCTTCCAGTTTGCCCTCCGACCTTATAAGATTCATGTTCATATCCCTGTACAGCCGGATCTCCTGCTCCTGTCTGCGGGGGCTACGACGTTGAAAGATATCCGGCGACCAGGCCGCGCCGCGGATCAGGATGCGTTTGCCGTTGACGATAAAGACGCGGGCGGCGGTATCGAGGAACAGAGAAGTGATCTCGCGGATGCCAAAATCCTCCGAAAGGCTATTGCTGACGGTACCGCCGCGCATCACGGACAACTCTATCCGGTTGAGCTCGGCTTTGCCGTATTGCCATGGCCACCAGATACGCGGATGTTTGACGTTGAGTTGGGGGAAGTCCGCCGGCGTAAAAGTGACATCGGCGAATTCATTCGCTTCGAGGTGTACTTTCTTTTGAAAGGTGATGGATGAGTCGATCCTGCCTTTCACCACTACATCCTGCGGGCCGGACGAATAATTGCCGACCATCGCATCCACCGTCAGGTGAGCGACATCCAGCGACGGCAGATCGAAATGCGTGGTCACCAGCGGATACTCTATCCCGACATGGTCGAATGTCTTTATCACGATATCGTTGACGATACCGCCATTATAGTCCGGCGGGTAGTGGATCCAGTCGGCATAGTCGATGGCCAGATCGCCACCACGCCGTTGCGGGTTGATGGGTCGCCGGATCTCCAGTGCAAGTACATTTGCGCCTCCTGCTTTTATATAAGGAGTGACATTCAGCGCGATGATCCGGTAAGGGTTCATGATCCGGCCGGAATCGGCGACGAGCACGCCGTTCAGCCACACATTTGCCTTATAGTTGATGCCATGGAGGGTGAGTATGACATCCTTACCTTTTTGTGTGGCCGGCAAGGTGAATTCCTTCCGGAACCACCAGGGCCTGTTAAGGCTCGAATCTTTCAGCTTTTCCAGATTCATACCGTAAAAGGGATCGAAATCATAGACTTTGTTGGCCAGCAGCCCCGCGATGATCGTCGTCGGCACCTCCACCTTGTACCAACCCTCAGGGGTATACTTTTTTTGGGAAATAGTGGCCCCGTCATCCGGCACTTTTGTGACGGACTGCATTTCCCAGCCTTCCTTCAGGACCATACTGTAGTGTCCGGGAGATTGGGCAGAGGCTGGCGTCATCGGCGTCATCGCGAACGAGAAGGCCAGGACGGCAATAATTTGAGTGTAGTGATTATGTAGAATCATAATATAGTGCGGCAGCCCCGAGGATGCCGCTATTTTTCAGGTTAGAAACTTCGATCTTCAGCCGTGCAAGGGTTTTGGCATATGCCAGTGACCGGATGGTCTCCCACATCGTCTGCTGGAACAGGTCGTAGGCTGCGCTGACCGATCCGCCCAGGACGATCAGTTGCGGGTCATAGCTGTATACGACCGCCTTGATGCCCTGGCCTATATGTTCTCCCAGCTCCGCGTACAGCTCCAGCGCCCTGGCATCGCCCTCGCGCGCCGCCTCGTAGACCATTACGCCGTCCAGTCCGTGTAAATTTTTAAAAAAGGACCCGCTGCAATAATATTCGAGGATATTGTCCCTGTAGGGCAAGAGCCCGAGCTCGCCTGCCCCGCAGTTATATCCGGGATACAATTTGTCATGGATGACGACCCCGCCGCCGAGTCCTGTCCCGATGGTCAGTCCGACCAGCGAAGACATGCCCTTTCCTTTTCCGAAATAGTATTCACCCAGCGCGAAGCAGTTAGCGTCGTTATTGACGTATACGGGCAGCCGGTATCGCTCCCCGAGCAATTGCTTCAGGGGTACCTCCACCCAGGAAGGGATATACTGCACATCATAGACTATGCCCTCCTCCACATCCACTACGCTGGGTACGCCAATGCCGATACCGGCGATATCGGGGCCGGTGAGGCGGTCGATCAGCTGGTAAATATCGTTCAGTACGTCTTCTACCGAGCCCTCGCTGTGGATACGCACGGAAATGATGTCGGAAAGCGAGTCTCCGCTGACTACTGCGCCCCGGATATTGGTCGCTCCGAGGTCAATGCCGATCACTTTGGGCTGTCTCATAGAAGTCGTTTTTATTGAAAACTGTACGGTTCGTGATCAGGGGTCTGGCCCAGAAGCCGATACTGAGGATATAGCCAAGCGTAAGATATAAAAAGAACATGCCCGTCCGGAGGCCGAGCGCGTCGCCAAGACCGCCGATGATCAGCGGCCCGATGGCACCGCCGATGATACCTGTTACCATTATACCCGCAAAGGACCCGTGATGTTCCGAGACCGAATTGAGTGCCAGCGAGAAGATGATGGGATACATCACCGAAGCGAAGAATCCCACTGCCGGAAAGGCGATCAGCGCCACCGGCCCGCTGCCGAATAAGGCGGCGCTCAGGCAGACCAGCGCCGCGATAGTAAAGGCGATCAATAGTTTCCGGCTGTCCATGATCTTGAGGAGGAACAGTCCCAGGACGCCCCCGGCCGTCATCAATCCCCAGAAGTACGCTACGGTATCCGCTCCTTTTGTTTTCGGGTCATAATGGTGATAGGTTTCGAGGAATTTCGAGATCCAGTTCCCGATGCCCTGCTCGGTACCCACATAACAGATCATGGCAATGAAGTAGAGTATCACTACCTTTTTTTTGAAAAGCATGAGGTGGGTTTTCCAGGGCCCGGCGGTTTCGTCGGCCTTGAGCTCGACGACAGGGAAGCGGGAGGTTTTGATGACCACGATCATCGCCACTGAAATGACCGCGAATATCCAGTATAGCGAGATCCACGGCAGGTTGCCTGGAACGATGCTGTTGAACAGTCCCATCAAGCCGGAGGTCTGACCGTTCAGATGCTGTGCAAAATAAGAATAGACCAGCGGGCTGAGAAAGGACGCGGCCCCGAAGATCAGCTGCGCCAGAACCGAGTTGAACGCATAATGTTCTTCGCCGCCGGCGGTCCGCAGAAGGGGGTTGATCACCACCTGGAGCATGGCCATCCCGGCGCCGATGAGAAAAAGCGAGATGATCGCGGTCAAATAGTTGTGGATCACCGCCAGGAGCACTGAGCCGATAACGGCGACGACGAAGCCCGCGACCATGATCTTTTTTTCTTTATATTTTTCGAGGAGCATCCCGGTAGGGATCGAGACGAGGCCATAGGCGATAAAAAAAGCGAATGGCAGTACTGCCGCCAGGGTCAGGCTCAAATGAAACCCGGTGATAAAGTCCGGGTTCAATGCCTGGATCACGTTGGTCAGGAACGAGATCACGAAAAAGGTAAGCATGATCAATCCTACGATGTAGTAGTCGCGCTTCATGGATGGAGTGTTACGTTTACGGTATTGGGTTTTGCCTGGTAAAGGATGTATTTGCCTTTGTCATCTTTTTGGACGGCGGCGTGCTGTCGGGTTGTGCCTTGTGTTATGATCACGGTAGGTTTTGTCCAGGTATCGGGGATATAGGTTTTGAGGGTTAGGGGGAGGGTGTAGGTTTTGGGGTCGAGGGAGTGGGTGAGGGTGATAATGATAGTGCCGCTATTCGCTGGGTTGCTGCTCGCCGGGTTGCTGCTTTTCGCTGGGGTTTCGGTTTTCGGCGCGGCGGCGGTTTCGCTAGTTCGGTTCGCGGTGACCTTTGCGGCCTCGCGTTCGCGCATATACTTTGTGACGTCGCCGAACGTCGCCACCCAGAGTTTGTCCTCGCGTGTCTTGATATAGTTGAAATATTCCTCCAGTTTGGGCATCGGCGTCCATTCCCATCCGAGACTGTCGATGCCATGAAAGACCAGCACCAGCCAGGTGTCGTGGGTGGCGGCGGCGGTGTCCACCCAGGATTCCATCAGTGGGAGCGGGGTTGCATGCAGCGGCCCGCGCTGCCATTGGACATAGTCCTTGTCATTGGGATGCGGCAACATCCGGCTTCCCCTGTCTATCTCCTTTAAAAACGGCTCCGGCATCCGGTTTCGTAACGCCGGATATATCTTATAAGCGATCTGCATCACCCGGTCGTCCTCGTAGCCATACGGCACCTCCGTGGAGAATGTATATTTGTCGCCGAGCTGGTTCCTGATCTCTTCCTTGCTCTTTTCCAGCTCATATTTGATATTAGCCTCGTCCATGCCGGGCATGGTCGCATGTGTGATGGAGTGACTTGCGATCTCATAGCCCTCCGCGACATCTTTCCGGAAATCATTCCAGCTGGAGCCTTCGGCCTCCTTGTATTCGGGGCAGGGTTCATAACCCTGCGGAAAATCCCCGTGCCGGACCTTTGTGTAGAGGCTGTCCATCAGGTGATAGGCCTGTTGTTTTCTGCCCGATGAATACATGCCGCCGGCGCGCGTATGGTAAGCGATGGTTCCCTGGTAGCCCAGGTATCCTGCTGCCGAGCAGCGTTCGAAGAAATTATTGTCGTTTGTAGGGATCGTTGCGGATTCCCTGATGATCTCCTGCACGGGCCGGCCGATAAATCTGCCATGGTATTTCGATCCGGTGATCGGTCCGGTAATGACGAAAAAGGTTGCCGGTAATTTCAGCCGTTCCATCAATGGCAATGCTTTGGTGAACTGGTGCCGGGAAGCGTCGTCGTAGGTGATGGAGAGTGCGCCGTTCCTGCCATATTGCCATTCAGTGACAGTGGTGGCGCCGGGTTGCGCGGTCGCGATGGCGGGCGGTGCAGTGACCGTGGTAGTGCCGGGCTTCGCAGCGGGGGCGGGTTGCTGGGCGTTGCAGAGCCCGGTCGGGTATAACAATACGAGGAGGGCTGCCGTGATGTGGACGGGAGCGGCAAGCAATGGTTTCATAGTGACTAATTTAGGCTATTTTTCGGTTACACGGTAAGTCATGCGATATTCGCAGGGCTTTTACAAAATTTCGGCTGCTTCCATTTTAGCGAGTTATTTTTGCGCCTATTAACCTTAATTCTATGGCGCTTACGGTCAATATTGATTTCGATCATATATACGAGATTGAACCCGTGACCCCGGACCTTCGTACTACCACATTTAAATCTCAATTGGCTGATGGCACTTCACTTCCTCTGCGTGTAGAAATCAGCAATCAACCACACCCCCTTCTTCCGGATGTCTACAACCTGGCATTCGGCCCGCTGAATTCCAGGGGGCTCGTCGATGACAAGGCTGAAATTGAACATTCTGATTATTCTAAAACATTTTCCACCATTCTATTTACGGCGCTAACCTATCTAAGCAGTAATCCCTCCCACTTTCTTGGTATCGACGGCTCGAATAATGCCCGGGCCTATCTATATTACCGCTTCATTCAACGCAACTTCGGCTACCTGGCTCAATTCTTCATCATGCATGGCCTCAAATATTATGTCCGGATCAGCCGGTTCGGAAAAAACCAATTTGATAACCCGTTTGATTTTAAAGACATTTATACCTCCCTCGACCCCATTTCCAGAGGCAGGATCATCCGTTCGGATTGGATGTACAATTACTTCATTTTCAGACTGAACACCGCCAGGTAAGCCGGATAAAATTCACAAAAAATTATTATCTTTACAGTATGACCCGAAGTATAGCAGATAAGATAAGGTCACTTACTGAGAAAGCACGCAGTCTCGGCCCTCAAAAGGTCAAGCGTGGGACTGCTGTGCGCAACGGGTCCTCCCTTCATAAGATCATCCGCACAAAGGAGCAGGCCGACAAGCTGATGAAGCAGCTTCAGGGAAATTAGCCTTCATTATTTCATTCTCTTATTCCGAACGAATTGCAAGATAGTTGCAGGCTGGCATTGTGGTTCATTTGTCAGCGTGGCCTAAAATTTATTAGTCTATAAATTTGGTGGACTAATTGCGATCCTGTACATTTGCTGCGTTGATGGTCGTGTGGCCGAGAGGTCAGGCACGGGTCTGCAAAACCTTTCACGGCGGTTCGATTCCGCCTGCGACCTCGAAAACGGAGCCTGCGCCGGCGCGGGGTAACATTTTTCATATGGCAAGCAATCGTTAGACCGGAGCGTATTTCCATACGCTCCTTTTTCCTTTAAATACGCCCATGCCTGAAAAGGGGATAATGCCGCTATTTATCCGGCTTGAAATCCAATGAAATGGAATTCATGCAGTATCGCTTGTGGGTCGGCGGTGGACCATCGTCGAAAATATGGCCTAAATGTGACCCGCAGCGGGCGCAACGCACTTCTATACGATCCATGCCATAAGAGTGGTCTTGCAGGTAGGTCACGCTGTTCTTCCGGCTGGGTTCGAAAAAGCTCGGCCAGCCACAGGTGCTCGAAAATTTGGCGTCGGACCGGAATAACTTATTCCCGCACACTGCGCAATAATAGGTCCCTTTGGCATTTTGGTCCCAATATCGTCCGGTAAACGGCTTTTCGGTGGCCTGTTCCCGGGCGGTAGCATACAGCGCCGGGGACAGGATCTTCTTCCATTCCGCATCCGATACATGGAGCTTGTTCGTATCCGTATTCGAATAATAAGGATTGTTCGGATGCCCCTCGGGGGATTTCAAATGCTGGGGAAAGGCCCGGGCGGCCACACCAAGTGCCAGAACGGCGGCTATGATGAAGGTTCGCATGATCTTATTCATGGGTCGTTTTCAATTTATCGGCGAATATTTTTCTGAATTTTTCCACTTCTGGCTGAATGACATATTTACAATAGGGGACATTCCCGTTCCGGTTGTAATAATCCTGGTGATAGTCTTCGGCCTTATAGAACACGGTAAACGGGACTACCCGGGTCACGACGGGTCTGGGATAGGCCTTTGCCTCGTTGATCTTCCTGATGTAGTATTCCGCCTTTTGTTTTTGAACCACATTATGATAGAACACAGCCGAACGATACTGCGTACCGACATCGTTACCCTGCCGGTTCAGTTGGGTAGGGTCATGGACGGTAAAAAAGACTTCCAGCAAGGTGTCAAAGGAAATAACCCGGGGGTCGAAAACGATATTACAGGCTTCGGCATGGCCCGTAGTGCCCGTGCACACCTCTTCATAGCTGGGCTTAACGGTATGGCCGCCGGTGAAGCCGGCAGTGACCCTGGTTACCCCGCGCAATTGCTGGAATGTAGCCTGCGTACACCAGAAACAGCCCGTAGCGAAGGTTGCCGTATCGAGCTTCGGGGCGCCCGGGCCGTTGGGGAGATCCGGGCCACCCGGGCTGTTGGGAACATTCGGGCCATCCGGACTGTTGGGAAGATTCGGGCCGGCAGGGACGGCGAATGCGGGGCAGACAGCGATGATGGACAGGAGGATATAACAAAGGAGCTTTTTCATATGGGTCACAAAGTTAAGGAATCTCGCTTTGGCCTCTGGTTTGCGGCAGGATGCGCCGCCGGCAATTGCCTTCAAAAAAAGATTTGCGCAACCGAATAGTTGCACGTATATTTGCAACCGATCAGTTTCTCAATTCAAAAAGCCCCGCATGAGAAGAGATATATTCCAGGCCATCGCCGACCCGACCAGACGGGCGATCATCGCGCTGATCGCGTTGCAGGCGATGACGCCGAATGCGATCGCCGAAAACTTCAACACTACCAGGCAGGCTGTTTCCAAACACCTGCGCATCCTGACGGAATGCGATCTGGTAAAACAAGAATATCAGGGCAGAGAAATTTATTACTCACTCGAAATTGAAAAAATGAAAGAGATAGACAAATGGTTGAGCCAATTCAGAAAGATCTGGGAAACCCGGTTCGACCAGCTCGACAAAGTATTATCCACTATTAAAAAACAGAAAAAATGAACAGCACTTTGCAATTCGACTTTTCCGTCGACAGGACGACAAATTCGATATTTGTAAACAGGGACTTCGCGGCCGGTCTTTCGAAGGTGTGGGATGCGTTTACAAAACAGGAGATCCTCGATCAGTGGTGGGCGCCCAAACCCTGGATATCCCGCACAAAACATATGGACTTTACGGCAGGCGGACGGAGATTTTATGCCATGGTAAGCCCCGAAGGGCAAGAATTCTGGTCGCTGCAGAAGTATACCTCTGTCAGTCCGACCACCAATTTCAAATACCAGGATGCCTTTGCGGACAAGGATGAAAATATAAATGAGGCGATGCCACGCTCGGATTGGGATTTGAGTTTCAGCGAGCGGAATGGAACGACATCCGTATCCATCGTCATAAAACTGAAAACCCTCGCCGACCTGGAGCAACTCATCCAAATGGGCTTCAAAGAAGGCTTTACCATGACGTTGAACTACCTGGACCAACTTTTGAAACCCTGAAATAGAAAACCATGCGAAAAATTATCGTCACCGAATTCATCACACTCGACGGCGTCGTCGAGGCGCCCGGCGGCAATGAAACTCCTCATCCTCATGGCGGCTGGCAGACTAAATTCGGTCATCCGGAGGGCGGAAAGTATAAGATGGACGAGCTGGCAGCCGTCGATGCGTTGCTGTTGGGCAGAACAACGTACGAAGTGTTCGCGGGGTACTGGCCGGGTCAGGGCGGAAACGGGTTCGGAGACCGCATGAATCAGTTGCCGAAGTATGTTGTGTCGCGAAGCCTGAAAAAGGTGGATTGGAACAACACGCATATTTTGCGGGGGGTGAAAGGGGGGGATGTCGCGGGGCGCGGGGCGGCAGAGAGCGGGATGACGGGTCGTGATGTGAAGGGGGGTGATGTCGCGGCGCGCGGGGTGGCGGGAGGCGGGGTGGCGGGGGATGCGGACGCGGGGGATGTCGCCTCGCTTAAGAAGACGGATGGGGGCGATATCCTCGTCTATGGGAGTGCCACACTCGTCAAGGCCCTGCTTCATCACGATCTCATCGACGAGCTGCATCTTATGGTTTATCCCGTCTGTGTTGGCGGCGGGTTGCGGCTATTCGAGGACAACCGGGAACTAAAAAAATTCGGGCTCAAACAGTCACGCGCGCTCGACAACGGCGTTATTATCCTCGAGTATCAGCTGACCAGCTGATCCGGCCAGCGGGGCATGTCCGATTTCGATACAGCAGTGTCCGGTTTCGATACAGCTTGCGGCGCCGGGGACTTTTTGTCCTTCTTTGCTACAAGGATGTTCTCCAATTGGTACGGGCCTTGTTACGCCTAACTCATGATTAGGAACCATTTTATCACCGCCTGGAGAAATTTATGGAAGAACAGAATTTCTTCCTTCATCAATATCGTCGGATTGACCATCGGCTTAACGAGTTTCATACTTATCGCTTTGTATGTTTTCGATGAGTTTACTTTCGACCGGAGCCACGACGACGCCGCGAATATCTACCGGGTGGTCGAGAACAGAACGTCGCCGGATGGTAAAACCGCGAAAAGAGCCGGCACAGGCTCCCAGGTCTCTGCAAGGGCAACTACCAGTTTTCCCGAGATACAGGACGCCGCCCGTATCTCGGTATATTGGCGTGCCAGCGTCGCATCGGGTGACAACAGATCAAGAGTCTTCCAGGAAGATTTTATTGCCGGCAATCCCGGTTTTCTACATGTCTTCAGCTTTCCCCTGATCTATGGCGACCGGAGCAGCGCGTTGACGGACCCCAGATCGATCGTCCTGACCGAAACGACGGCCAAAAAGTTTTTTGGCAAGTCGGACGTTGTCGGAAGATCCTTATTTTTCGATAACGATTCCGTTCCATACCGGGTAACGGGCGTCCTTAAAAACTTCCCCGCCAATTCCAGCATTTCATTCGATCTGCTGGTGTCCGAAGTGTCACTACCGAAAGACTGGCTGGCCAACGACTGGACGTCCGGCGCTTTCGCGACGTATTTCCTATTGAAGCCCAATACCGATATCCCGGCTTTAAATAAGAAGCTCGACAACCTTATTGCCGCCAATCACAACGCCGAGGCAGGCGTTAAGAGCCTTGTTCAACTGCAGGCATTGACGGACGTGCATTTTTATTCCAACGATATCGAAGGAAATTCCGGTAAAAGGGGCAATATTTATTATATCTACGTTTTTCTCATCGTCGCCTGCTTCATCATCTTTATTGCCTGTATCAATTACATGAATCTCGCGACCGCCCGATTTACAAACAGGGGAAAGGAGATCGCGATACGGAAAGTTTCGGGCGCGTCGAGAGCGACGCTCATAAAGCAATTCCTTGCGGAAGCATTGATGGCGACCCTTTTTTCCGTCCTGCTGTCGCTCGTGCTGGTCAATCTGTTATTACCTCTTTTCAATTCGTTTACGGAAAAACACCTGACCCTCAACGCGCACACCGATTACCGGATATGGACCGGTGTCTTATCGATCCTTGCGATCGTTACTTTATTGTCGGGTCTATACCCCGCCCTATTTCAATCAGGCCTCAACCCCCTCGCGTTGCTGAAAAGCAAAATACAACTGGGGCGCGGTAATATTTCGCTGCGGCGCTCACTGGTGGTTTTCCAGTTCATGATCTCGATCGTCCTTATTGCAGCCACGATAATTATTTATCAGCAGATGCAATATGTAAATAAGAAGGACTTGGGTTTCGATAAGGATAAACTTGTCGTGATCGATAACGACGGCGGTATATTCGGCCGTAGGGCGGGAACCATAAAAAATGAATTTTCAAAGCTTGCCCGGGTCAGTTCCGTTACCGCAACGTCGATGGTTCCCGGTGAATCGAAGACGATCCCCTCTGTAAAGGTCAATATGAACGGGGAGAACTCCGCAACCGGCAAGGATATTTATTTCTTCGGTGTGGATGGGCAATTCCTTTCCACCTATGATATACCACTAATAAAAGGCCGGAACTTTTTCCCGACAGGAAGTGGAGATTCTTCGTCGGTGCTTATAAATGAAACTGCCGCAAAGGAGCTTGGAATAACGGATGCCAGGAACCAGGTGATCACCATCTCATCCGCAAAGACCGGCGGTGACACCCGTTCCGCGATCGAAAAACCGCTTTCTCTGACGATTGCAGGGATCGTCAAAGATTTCAATTTTCAGTCATTGCACGAGCCGGTTGCCCCGATGATGCTTGGTTTTAAACGGGACGTTACTCAAAATTATGGCCATTTTACCGTAAGACTTGTGGGCGGCGATCCCAGCGGCACGCTAAAGAGCATGAAGGCGATCATGCAGCGGATGGATCAGGGCGGTCTTTTCCAATATCATTTTCTGGATAAACAGTGGGAGTCGCTGTATCGGGAAGACAGAACAAGACAGACCATTTTTATCATCGTCTCGCTGCTCGCCATATTCATAGCGACGCTTGGTCTGCTGGGTCTTACCATCTACGCGGCGGAACAAAGGGTGAAAGAGATCGGCATCCGAAAAGTACTGGGCGCGAATATCGGCGGTATCATCCTTATGCTTTCAAAAGAATTTTTGAAGCTGGTGCTCGTCGCCGCGCTGATCGCCATACCTATTGCCTGGTTCTTTATGCATAAGTGGCTGCAAGACTTCGCTTACAGGATCAATATCGATTGGTGGGTCTTTGTGCTGTCTGCGCTGGTGGCGGTGATGATCGCGATGGCAACGATCAGTTTGCAGGTCGTAAAAGCGGCCATGGCCAACCCGGTGAAGAGTCTCCGGGCGGAGTAGGTGCCTTTACTTATGCTGTCTGAACAACCACTCCATCATCAACGGATCGCTGTATGCGCCCAGCCATGAAAAATGCCCTACTTCGGGGTACTGGGTGAAACCCGGATGGGCGCCGGCGTTAGTCAACGCTTCGAACATAGCCAGCCCGTATAAAGGGTTGACTGCGGGGTCCTCCGCGCCAAGGTAGATCCACATCGGGATATGGGCGATGGACGCGGCGCGTGAAGTGTCGCCCGCCCCGCACACCGGCACCGCCGCGGCAAAAAGATGAGGATATCGTTCCAGCGCATCGAAGGTACCGTATCCTCCCATCGACAACCCGGTGATATATATCCGGTTCGTATCTACCGGCATCGTCTTCTCCAGTTGGCGGATGAGCCCGATGAGCAATTGCATCGGCTTGCCGGGCTCGGCATTCAGCGTCATCCCCATCTTGTTTTTATCGGGCGTAAAGCTGCTCCAGGTCTGGTGTTCGGGACATTGCGGCGCGATGACGAGCGCCGGATGCTCCATCATGTTCCGGTCGGTGGCAAAATTCATTACTCCCCACTTCAGTTGAGCGTCGTTGTCACTGCCCCGTTCGCCCGAGCCGTGCAAAAAGATCACGAGGGGATATTTCCTCTGCCGATTGGCATCCGGGAACAACAGCCGGTAGGACAGTGTATCGCCATTTTCGATATACCTTTCACGGCTGAACCTAGAGGGCTGGGCTTGCGCCAGGCCTGCCGCCATGACGCACGCGAGAAGTGCAAGCAATTTTTTCATAATGCCTAAATTATAGGCTAAAAATATGGGAAAAACACCCATTTTTATACTTTGACGTTGCTTTAAATTGGCCCAAACCTAAACTCTTTGTATGCCCACACAAACTTTACCCGGCAGCGTCAAGCCTGCTCCGGCCGGAGCCATGGGATTCGATGTCAATCACGTTTTGACGGCGGATCAGGCCTTGGATTTTAAAAATGCCGGCTATAATTTCTGCATCCGGTATGTGCCAAGGACGGCCGCGCTCGCGCCCGGCAACATCACCAATGCCGAGGCCCTGAGTATTCTCGCCGCCGGGCTTGCCCTGATGCCTGTCCAGCACGTCTCCCTGCCCGGCTGGAAACCGACCACCAATCTGGGGACGATGTATGGGAATTTCGCGGCCACCTGGTGCGCGCAGACCGTTAAGCTGCCAAAGGGTATGAATGTCTGGTGTGACCTCGAAGAAGTGGCTGACGGTTCTCCCGCGCAGGATGTCGTCTCCTACTGCCAGGCGTGGTATAACGCAGTGCATGCCGCGGGTTATGTGCCGGGCCTCTATGTCGGCTACGGTACGGGACTTACACCGGATCAACTATACAATGACACCTCCTTCCAGCACTATTGGCGCGCCTACAACGGCGGGCAGGTGACTACGCGGGGTTTTCAGCTGTTGCAGAAAACAGAGCTGACGCTTCATGGGATAACGTTCGATCCGGATGTCACCCAGCTGGATCATGAAGGCGATGCGGCGTTATGGCTGTCGGCATAGCGGGTCCGCTCTGCAGGAGCGACAAGGCGCCCCCCCGGCACCGCTAGATTCAGTATCTTAGGATAAATCACAGCGCCAATGGAACATGAGCCCATCCTGGATAATATCGCCAAACACATTACCCTCGACCGGGGGGAAACGGAATATTTTTTGTCGCTGACGACATCCTCCGAGTTACCCAAAAAAACACTCCTTCTGAAGGAAGGGCAGGTGTGCAACCAGCTCAGCTATGTTTCTTCGGGAGCGCTCAGAGCTTACTATGTCGACAAGACCGGAAAGGAATCTACGATCCTGTTTGCCGTGGCGGATTGGTGGATAACGGATATGTATTGTTATCTGAACCACCGGCCTGCGATGATGTATATAGAGACCATCGAAAAGAGCTGTATTGTCCAGATCAGCAAGACGAATCATGATGAGCTCTATAAGAAAGTTCCGAAGTTCGACCGATTCTTCCGGATATTGATGCAGAACGCCTATACGAGGGAACAATTAAGGGTTATAGAGAACCTGTCTTTATCGGCAAAGGAGAAGTACGACAGTTTCCTGAGAAAATATCCACAGGTGGCGAAAGTGGTAACATTAAAACAGATGGCCTCCTATCTGGGTATCACGCCCGAATTCCTGAGCACCGTAAGAGGGATGAAATCTTAAAGTACCTTAAGTCCTTTTATATAAATACTTCCGTCCTTTGGAAAAAACAACCGTATGTTGATATTGATTGCAGGGCCCTACAGGAGCGGCACCGGCGATGACCCCGGTCTGATGAGAAAGAATCTGGACTACCTGGAGTCCGTCGCATTACCCCTCTTTAGAAAGGGACATATGCCCATGATCGGCGAATGGGCAGCATTACCATTGATAAAACTGGCAGGTTCCGTCAGACCGGGGGATGCCGCCTGGGACACGATCCAGTACCCCACGGCTCACCGGCTGTTGGAGAAGTGCGACGCCGTCTTCCGGCTCGAAGGCTCGTCGAAAGGCGCCGATAATGATGTTAAACTCGCGCGTGAACGCGGCTTGCCGGTCTATTACAGCCTGGAGGATGTCCCCGAGGCAAATATGCCCCCTTCAGGGAACATCTGACCCAGGTTCCTATCGTCTCCGATGAGCATGGGCAAAACCCCGGGCCAGGGCTGGCATGAAATTTTCCGTCTGGTCATGAATCACATTGTTAACCTTAGAATGAACCATCATGAAAAGTATCATATTGGTATTGGGGGCGCTGGCCATTGCCCAGATTGCGCCGGCGCAGGAACACCGGAACCAACAACAGGTTCCCAGTAACGTACGGAACTCATTTCAAAGAGATTATCCAAAGGCGGGCGATACCCGTTGGAGTGAGTCGGGAGGCCAGTGGCACGCCGACTTCACGGACCGTAGTCCCAAAGACCGTGGGGAAATGACGGCACATTATGATCGGCATGGCAGGCATATCGATTCTCACATTCCTTATGATGATCGGGATGTGCCGTCGGAAGTCAGGAGGAGGACGGAACACCGGTATCCCCATGGCAGAGACTATTCGTACACCCGGATCGAACACCCCGGCGGCCAGCCGCTGTTCCAGGTGAGTCTCAACCTGGGTGGCGCGCATAAGACCACTTATGTGGATGACCAAGGAAGGCCACGGACTTACCACGACGGTCACTGAGCGATCTGTTCAAACGCCGGGCGAGCGCCAGATCATTAACGTTCGCACGGTGTTCATATCCGAACAGTCCGGTTGCCACCTAAAATACATATTGATTTGATTTTAAGATGATTGGACTTTTGGCATTTTCTTTACCCGGAAACAGGTAACATGAGTAAAACGATCTGCCAATATGTTCAAACATTATATGCTCCTTACCTGGCGCAACCTGACCAGGAATAAGTTGTATTCTGCGATCAATATAATCGGGCTGGGCACCGGCATGGCCGCGTGCGTCGTGATCCTGCTATTCGTATTCTACGAAAAGAGCTTCGATAGCATGCATCACAAAAATCTGTACCGGCTGAATGAAGTGCTGAAATTTACGGCTACGGGAAACTCTGAGAAGTCGGCGATCACGGGCATTTCGACGGGCCCCACGCTAAAAGACGAATTTCCCGAGATCCTGAACTACAGCCGTGTGGATCTGAATAGCCAATACGAGATGACGTATGGGGAGAAGAGGGTATTCTTCCCATATACCTACTTCGTGGATACCTCGTTTCTTCAGCTGTTGGACTTCCCGCTCGTTGAAGGAGACCGGCAGACTGCCCTGCAAAAGCCCAATAGCATTGTCCTGACACAAACGGCGGCCAGAACATTGTTCGGCACTGTGGATCCTATTGGTAAGACCGTTTCGCATTTCGATACGGATACGGTTCTTTATACGGTGACGGGCATACTGAAAGACGTACCCGCGAATTCCCAATTTCAATTCGACGCGCTCCAGTCTTTTAACACCGTCCTGAGGACGCGGTCGCATGACGGGGTAAGCACCTACCTGGAGCTCGCGCCTCATACCGATATTGCTGCACTGGAAAAGAAATTCCCTACTTACCTGAAAAAATATAAGATCGGGGACCAGCACATCCGTCATGATCTCTTCCTCCTGCCATTGAGGGACGTTCATGCCAATGCCGTCGATATCGGTGACGACGATATCAATTTCCAGAAATTCGACCGACGCTATACCGATATTTTCATGGGGATCGGTCTGCTGGTGCTGCTCATCGCCTGCATCAATTTCATGAATCTGGCTACAGCCCAGTCGGCCGGACGGGCAAAAGAGGTGGGCATCCGCAAAACGATCGGCGCCAGGCGCCCGCAACTGGCCGTCCGGTTTCTCATCGACTCGGTGGTGTTATCCCTGATCTCGCTGGTACTCGCGCTGGCGATCGTAAGCCTGGTGTTGCCTTATATCGATGACCTGAGTGGCCGGCAGCTTAGCCCCCTTTTCTATCTGCATCCCGGGCTGCTGGCAGGAGTGTTCATCGGGACCATCCTGCTTGGTATCTTGTCGGGTTTGTACCCTGCAATATACCTGTCTTCCTTTTCCCCGGTGAAGGTGTTGAAAGGCGGCAGCGAGTCGGGCAGGAGCAAAGGCATTTTGCGGAATATACTTGTGGTAACGCAATTCGCCGGCGCTATCTTCCTGGTGATAGTTACCATTCTTATTTTCCGGCAGCTGATGTACATGGAGAAGCAAGACCCCGGGTTCGACCGCGACCAGGTAATTACCATGAGACTGCATGGAATTACGGACCGTAAATATGCTTTACTGAAAGAGGAGCTGTCAGTCAGTCCGTTGATAACGGGGGTCACGGGCGCGCAGGACCATTTGGGAGGTCCGTTGGCAACGCTGGGATTCGGGTTCTGGCCGGGCGACGCCCCGATGCGTGTGCTGTTCACCCCGGGGATCTTCGTGGATCCCGATTATCTTACCGTTTACAAGATATCTCTGGAGGCGGGTCGCAATTTCACCGGGGATACTTCCGGATACGGGAACGAATTCATCATCAACGAAACGATGGCCAGGGACCTGCTACATGACCGGCCCGGAACGCCGCTGTCGTGGCTGATCGGTAAACATTTCGGTGATACCCTGGGCCGGATCGTCGGTATTTCGAAAGACTTCAATTTTAATTCGCTGCACTATAAGATCGAACCGATGTTCCTGCTCGATCAGGGTGCAAGCTCCTTCAATACGGTATCCGTGAGGATCAACGGCCGGAAGGCGGAGCAGGCCATCGCGTTTATTGAGTCCACCTGGAAAAAGATCCTTCCGGAGTATCCGTTCAGCTACCAGTTCCTCGACGATCATTTCAGGCAGCTATACAGGACCGATACACAGATATCACAAATGGTGGCGATCATGGCCGGTCTGGCGATCCTCATTTCGTGTATGGGACTGTTAGGTCTGGCTTCTTTTTCTACGGAGCGGCGGACCAAAGAGATCGGCATACGTAAGGTTCTCGGCGCCTCGGTAAAAGACGTCCTGGTCCTGCTAACGCGGCATTTTATCGGGCTGGTCCTGATCGCCAATCTGATCGCCTGGCCGCTGGCATGGTTCGCGCTCCATCGGTGGATACAGGATTATGCATACAGGGTGAGTATCAGCTGGTGGGTGTTCGTGGTGGCCGGCGTAGCTGCGCTCGTCATTGCGCTGGGGACGGTCAGCTTCCTCGCGTTAAGAGCGGCGAGGAATAATCCGGTAAGGAGTTTGCGAACGGAGTAAAAAGGGAAATGGGCTGCAGGGTTTATCGGCGCGGGGGGTGCGGTGATGATGCGGGCCGGAGGGTTACCGGCGCGGGGGGTGTGGTGATGATGCGGGCCGGAGGGTGACGGCGCGGGCGCTACTGTTTGTCGATCGCCTCCCATAGTTCAACCTTGTTGCCTTCGGGGTCAAGGATGTGAACGAACTTACCATAGTCGTAGGTTTCAATCTTATCCAACACCGTCACGCCTTCCTTTTTAAGCTCTTCGACCAGCGTCTCCAGGTTTTCAACCCGATAGTTGATCATAAAGTCCCTTGACGAGGGCTCGAAGTATTTGGTCTTATCGGGGAAGGGCGTCCAAAGGGTAAATCCCTTTTTTGTCGAGTCTCCGTCCTGCCTCCAGTCGAACTTTACTCCGTATGGGCTCGATTGCAATCCGAGATGGGTTTGATACCATTCGGTGACTTTCTTCGGGTCATTGCATTTGAAGAAGATGCCGCCGAGTCCGATTACCCTTTTCATGTTTGCTTGTTTTTTGGTTGTGTTGGTCAATATTGAATGGAATGCGAAGCCAAAACCGAAGGATATCGCAAGCGCCAGAAAGATAATTGATCTTTTTATCATATTTAGATAATATTTAATGAATATACGCCAAAAAACCGGGCAATGGCCCGGCTGCGGGTCGCGTGTTGGGAGTGGTCTTCAGACGGCTGCCGGTCGCGGGTTGGGAGTGGTCTTCAGACGCCTCGGGCCCAGCATCAAATTGCCAGCGCATCCTCCAGCCGTCCGAACTCCGAAGGGGAAAGGGCTTTTCGGATCACCTCCATCGCTTCGGCAAAGAATCCCGCCGGGGCCATTTTTCGGAACCCGGTGAGAAGCCCTACCCTCTCTGCATGGCTTTGGGCGGGGAAGACGAATTCGAACCAGGTGAGCAGGGTCCGGGGCGGATTCCTGGCCATGATCTGTCCGCGGTGTGCGGCCAGCTCTTCATCCGTAAAATACTGCCAAAGCAGCGGCTGGGTCACACGCTCTTCTTCCGCGGTATGCCCGAGATATTCACTTTGAAATTCGGTGAACGCCAGGTAGAATTCCGCGCCGGCTTCGGTCATGTCTTTCCCGTCCCGGGCGCCGGCATGGATGGCGTCGAGCTGCTTTTCGAGTTGTTGCTGGGTCCGATGGATCTCTTCGTGGTCATCGAGATCATGCCGGGTACTGCCGGGACAGCGGGTCTCGAGATGAGCGAGGGTGACGGCATTCTCATCTTCGGCGTGGATCGTGAGAATACTGAAAAGGCGGGCTCCGAGCTGGTGCAGCTGCGTCACCTCCATCGGGTTGGAATAATCGGTCCGGCCGGCCATCAGGGCTAGTTGGGAGAGGCCATTCCGCAGGCCTTTGTGAGGAACATCGTAGGTCTTCATCCGTCGCATTGGTAAAAATTTTATGTTAGGACAAAGATGGCGCGACGCCGGCGGTCGGAATTGTAAAAAATCGTTTTGTTAGCGTGTGCGAAAGATTTGGGGTTGCGTGTGAAATGGTTTCGGGTTGGCTGCGGAAGATTGTCGGTTGGCTGCGGAATGGTTTCCTATTCCTTTTTGAAAAAATCCTCGGGTGTGTCACCTGTGAGGGCCTTGAACTCTTTAATGAAGTGGGCCTGATCATAGAAGCCGGCCTCGTAACCCAGCTCGGTGAGGCTATTAGTCGCGGAATATTGCTGCAGGACATTCTTCAGCCGGACGATCGACGCGAATTTTTTCGGAGAGGCGCCTACGGCCGCCCGGAATCGTTTTTCCAGCGGACTCTGGCTGGTATGCAGCTGCACGGCGAGGTCCCTGATCCGGATATTGCCCCTGGTCTGGTGAATGAGGGCCAGCGCGGCAAGCACCAGCTTATCCGGCTCTGTACGGGACATCCGGCCGATGAAGAACTTCTCCAGCCTTGCAATCCTTTCGGGATTCGACGGCGCCTCGATGAGCTGCTCTTCGAGACAAAGAAGTTCCGATCGTAGCAGGAAATTGTCGAGGGAGACGCTTTCGCGGAAGACTTCGTGTAATGGCTGGCGGAAGAAGGCGGCGGCCCCGGCTTCTTTAAAGAACACCAGGATGGTTCCGGTGCCGGACAGATTCCGGAAAGTACGGCCATGATCGGCCAATCCTGAAAGACCGGAAGTATCGAGGGCTGAAGGAGTGCCTTCGTCGATACGGAAAAGTCTACCCTTATACTGAAAGCCCACGACGATGCCGGTGTCGGGAAGTACCCTGTATGTCGCCTCCGCCGCCGTCTCCTGAATGGCAAACGACCGGATGTATGGTTTCAGCGGATCGGACGGTATATAAGTTTCGTATTCCATTGAAAGGCTTAGCGCCCCTGGGGTCGTATGATCCCATATTTCCCGCTGAGATGCATCAGCGCAAACAAATATAGTAAGCCATCGTAATAAGGATCGAAATATCCGTCCGCATACGGTTGCAGCTTCGCATTCCACAAGGCGCGCGCGAATTCAAACGAGTGATCCCGGTTATAGATCAATGTCGTAGAGGCCGCGGTCGCCAGCAGTCCCAGCGAATGTCTTAGCTTTTTAAATCCGCCTGCCTGAAGAATGGCAGCGGGCGCCGAGCCGTCGGTATTGAATTGATCCGGGAAGGAATCGAGCCCTTTCGACAGCAGGAAAGACTGAAAACGTCTCGCATAATCCCGCTGCCAGGCCGTATCCTTTCCAAACCAGTTGTAGTCCATCGCGATGTTCATGGGCACGCGCCAGGAGTCATACCGGAAGCCTGGCGGCATCCACCGGGTGGAATGCGGCGCTCCGCTGAATTCGGTATAATCGGCATTCAGACCAGTGACCGGATCGCAGGCTCGGTGCAGGAACGCACGTGCCGAATCCGCGCATTCTTTATAGAATTGCTCGTGACCGTCTTTGGCATACATAGCCCACACCTCAAAAAATGCCGGCAAATTATAGGAGGGGTCCGTCCAGTTATAATTATCGCCTTCGGGCGTAAAGGTCATCAGCCTGTGTGCCGTATTGATAAAGGGATAAATGCCGCCGGAGCCATTCTTTTTCCACATGTCATCGAGGATCGTCCTGGCTTCGTGGTAATAGTCGATGCCCGTTCGGTTGCCCCAGCGGTTGGAGGCGAACAGCAGGTCCGTAACGAAATACAGCTCGCCATCGGATGCCGTGCCTTCCGAGTTCTTGTGCAGGGTTGCCGGATCGATGCTCCAGGCAAAATAGCCCTTGCGTGGACCGTCAGCGTGTTGCAGATAGCGTTTCGACCAGCGCCAGATCCGGTCGAACACGTCCTTCTTATTCAACTGCACGGCGATCATCATCCCATAAGAAAGTCCTTCCGTACGAGCATCATGGTTTTTCAGGTCGGACACATACCCCATCGAATCGCCGACCTCGAAATACACTTTATTGGGACCTTCGAACAAGTCGCGGTAGACCTTGTCCACTTTCGAGTCGATATCCGAGCGTCGGTATCCCGCTTCCAAAAACACATTTCTATATTGTGCGGCAGCCGTCAATCCGGAGAAACCCGCCAATAACAAGAGCAATAGTCTTTTTGCAGATTGGAATGAGGTCATGCGGGGGGTGATTTTGTCGACTAATATACGATAAAAGAGATTTGCTGCAATCGATTGCAGTCACATCCACGTGAGGTTCAGGGCCGAGATCCGATACCCGGAAAAATGACCGGCATTCCTATTTAGCGTCCGCCGCGGCCTTCAACGTCGGTATATCCAGCTTGACCATTTTCATCATGGCCTGCATGACCCGGCCCGCTTTAGCCTTGTCCGGATCGCCGATCAGTTGCGGCAGGATCGTTGGCGTCACCTGCCAGTGAAGTCCAAATTTGTCTTTCAGCCAACCGCACGCGATCGGGGTGCCGCCACCCGCGAGCAGCCTGTCCCAGTAGTGATCGACCTCTTCCTGGGAGACACAATTAATCGTCAAAGAGATCGCATCGGTCAGCGGATGTCCGGGGCCGCCATTCATCAGGATGAATTCCTGTCCTTCGAGCTGGATCGATGCCACGAGCAGGGCGCCTTCCGGCCCGGGTGCTCCCGGCGGATTGCGCGCGACCCTGATCACTTTCGAGTCTTTGAAAATGGAGACATAGAAATTCATTGCATCCTCGGCATTGTTGTCGAACCAGATGAAAGTGCTGATCTTTTGCATAAGATGTTTTTTATGGTTAGCGATAAGCAATTTAGCCATTATTGCGGGATTCCGTCAATCCCTTACATTTGAACCCATGAAAATCTCCGCCAAACTAACCAGCACACATCATCGCCAGGACGTGGTGGTGCAGACGAATGACAGCGCCAAGAGTCTGGCTCTTCCGACTAAACCTTCCGGCTTTGGGTCTGCTATCAATGGCGGAGAATTATTGCTGCTGGCGCTCGCCACCTGCTATTGCAATGATATCTATCGCGAGGCGGCGAAAAAGAATATTCCTGTCACGGGCGTGGAAGTCGAATGCACCGGCACCTTCGGTGCGGAGGGCGAGCCGGGAGATAATTTCTGTTACAACGTCAAAATAAGCTCGGATGCGGCGGCTGAGACCATCGAGAAATTGATCCGCGCCACCGACGGGGTCGCGGAGGTGCATAACACGTTACGCAAAGGGGTTAGCGTAAAGCTGACGCGGTGAGCGGATCAGCGGGGTTCAAGCCCGGGACGCAATAGATCGGGCCGTCCTACCAACGCGTCAGGCCGAGCAACCGCTCCCCGAGCGGAGACAATGTCGCCACGGGATTTTGCTTCTCGCGCTGCAGCGGATCGCCGGGAAATGCATAACCCTCCATCGGATCGCGGCTTTGCCAGCTATTGATCCTCCATTGGCGCAGTTCATCATTTTCCTCCTGCGCAGGCATCATCGAAATATATTGTGCTATGCGGACTTTATCCCCGCTGCGGTTCGGACGGATACCATGCGGCTGAAGACTGTTGAAGATCAGCAGGTCGCCGGCTTCGAGCGGGACCTTGACAATGTCGAAACCGGTCGTGTCGGGTTTGTAATGATCGCGGTCTTCGGGTTGCGTGAGCTTCCAGGTATCATAAGTACGAAACAGATCGGGAATACATTGAAAGCCGCCCATGTTCTCGTCCGTCTGGTCTGCCAGCGCAAGGACCCCCTGTACATTTTGCGGCCGGGTTTCGGGATCGTAGTCCCAATGGATGAATCCCTTGTATTCGAACCCGGGCGCCTGCGGGAAGTTGAGATTGGCGCGGTCGATGGTCACCCATAGGCGTTCCGTTCCCCAGATATCGGCGAAGGCCTGGTGGACCGTCGGATATTGACGATTATCCCAGAGGTACTGATGGTTGTATATCTCTACCATGCCGGTGTTGACGAGCTCCTTCATTTGCATGTCGACATTAGGTTTGCGATACCATGTGGTTTTGTCATTGGGGTCTTTGTCTTCGTACTTCCAGAGATAATCGGCGAGGCGAAGTGCCTGCTCGCGGGGCACCGCATGCTTAATGACGATATAGCCGTTGGTGATCCAGAATCTCCAGTCCTCTTCGGTGAGGACGCGAAGGGGTTCGCCGTTGCTGCGGTCGTTGAGGCGGAGACGGCTGGATTTGGCGGTGGAGGGATTGCCGGGGATCTCTTTGTGCGCGTCGAGGGTGGGTGTCATTGCGCCGGCAGCGGGTGTCATATTCATAATCTCGATTTTATACCACAAAGCTAGGGCGGGCTATGGGGGCCGCCGTCCTGTTCGTTGACCAGTATTTGCTCTCCATTGACCTTTTTTGTATATTAGATATAATGAAAACCATCCAGCTAGAGAAGATTGATTTCGAGACCGGCAAGTCCTTCAAGGTATTCTCGCCTCGTCTGCGCAATACGTTCCTGTGGCATTATCACCCGGAATTCGAGCTGGTCTATGTAGAGGCGGACGCCGGCATCCGGCATGTCGGGCGGCATATCTCCACCTATACACAAAACGACCTGGTATTCATCGGTGGAAATCTGCCGCATCTGAACTTCGACTACCGTCTTCGAAGCGAGTATCACCAGATCGTCATCCAACTGCGGACGGATTTCCTTGGGACTGCGATCGGGGTGGCCCCCGAGTTGGGCGGGATCGCGAAGCTTTTCCATGAGGCGGCCTATGGCATCGCATTTTCCGGCAAGACGAAGGCGGAGGTGGCGGGGTTGATAAAAGAAATGAGTGATATGACACCGCTGGACCAGTTGTTACGTCTTATCGGAGTGCTGCAGCGGCTGGCGGATTCGCGGGAGTGGGTGAGGCTGAACGACGACCTGGACAGTCAAAGCTTCATTCTGAAAGACAAGATCCGCATGGGTTCGGTGTACGAATACATCGCCGCGCACTATGACCGCGGTCCCGATGTCAATGTCGTGGCGCGGAAGGTGAATCTGACGACGCCTGCCTTTTGCAGGTACTTCAGACGGCAGACGAATATGACCTTCACGGCGTTTGTGAACCAATACCGGGTGGAGAGAGCTAAGAACCTACTCATGCAAAACCACAAGGTGGGCGAGACCTGCTATGCCGTGGGGTTGGACAGCCTTTCTTATTTTAATAAGCTTTTTAAGGAGCTGACCGGCGAAAATCCTTCGGATTTCCGGGCGCGGCACATCGGCGGCAGCTAGAAAGCCAGCTCAATCCCGGTCTTCAGCGCCACTTCATATTTTGTCTTGTTAAACCGGTACAGGTACGGGGACCTATGGGCGCCTATCTTCCTGGTCTCTTCCAGCTTTGTGAGGATGCCGGTGGCCATGAGCTTCTTCGAGAAATTCCGGTCATCCAGCGACCGGCCAAGGATCGTCTCATAGAGGCTCCTGATCTCGGGCATGGTAAATTTAGTCTCCAGCAACTGGTAACCGATGGGAAAATGTGCGATATGAATGCGCATGGCGTTGAGCGCTTCTTTAATGATGAGGTCGTGGTCGAATAGCATCGGTGGAAGATCGCCCACCGGCCACCATGCACAGTCCGCTTCGAGCGGCGATTTGGTCACTTGCACTTTGGAGAATTCGGTCAGTGTATAAAAAGCCACCGAGACGAAATAGTCGAAGATCCAGGCGTTTGGCCGGACCTCGGTACCGGTAAGTTTGGACAACTGCGCGGCAGTAAATCCATTTTCGGCTGTTCGCCGGGGATTGCCAAAAGCCCGGAATTGCTGAAGAAAAAGATCCTTCAATCCTGTCCTGGCCGTGGCGATCCTGGCGGCCGCCGCTTCGATAGATTCCGTTCTCCGGATGTAGCCACCGGTGACCGTCCACTTTCCGGCGCCGAAAGGCTGCTGAAGCAGGACCTTCAGTTCCTTCCCGTGGTAACCGAAGATCACGTTGTCTATGCTTACGTTGTGCAGGTAGTCCCGCTCATGCGTGAATATGTCGTCTATCAATGTATCTGCCATAGGCGAATTTAAAGGTTTGGTTATTCAAAAAACTTCCCATACCTTCATTCCGTCAAAAATACGGAATAATAAATACCAATTGATATGAGAAGGCTCCCTTTCTTCCTGCTTACGCTGTCTGTTATCCTCTATAGCAGCCATCCCTCGAACGCACAACCGACGCCGCCGAGACTCGGCCACGATCCGGTATCCGATATAGTGAAACAAATGACGCTGGAGGAAAAGGTGAAAGTAGTGGTGGGAAAGGGGTTCTCCGTCCCCGGCATGCGTATGCGCGCCAACGATTCGACGCCCGATAAACTTGCCGCAATTTCGGGGCATACGATTCCCGTCTCAAGGTTTGGAATTCCGTCTGTCGGTATGGCCGACGGACCGGCGGGCATACACAGGTTCATGATGACCGCCCAGGACTCGGCTGAGGGTCTTTTCTCCACCGCCTGGCCGGTAGGCACGCTACTGGCCTCCAGTTGGGACACGGCGCTGGTGAAAAAGGTGGGTGTCGCTTTTGGTGAAGAGATCAAGTCATACGGCATCGATTTCATTCTCGGTCCCGGCGCCAACATCCATCGTAATCCGCTGGGCGGAAGAAATTTCGAATATTATTCTGAAGACCCGTTGGTCTCCGGGCTGACCGCCGCGGCCATAATCAATGGTATCCAGTCGCAGGGAGTGGGTGCGACGATCAAACACTTCGCCGCCAACAACCAGGAGACCGATCGCAATTCCGTCAATGAGATCATCAGCGAACGCGCCCTGAGGGAGATCTATCTGCGGAATTTCGAGATCGCGATCATCGCCTCGCACCCCTGGGCAGTGATGAGCTCATACAACCTGATCAATGGTGTTTATACCTCCGAAAGCCCCGACCTCCTGACCACGGTACTTCGTAAGGACTGGGGATACAAGGGGTTCGTCATGAGCGATTGGTTCGGCGGAAAAGATCCTGTCGCACAGATGAAGGCAGGCAACGATCTGCTGATGCCCGGGAACCCCGACCAGGTGAAGACTATTTTGGAGGCGGTAAAAAGCGGTAAGCTTCCGGTAGCCGATCTGGACAGGAATGTGGAACACATCCTGAACGTCCTCGTTCACACGCCCACGGTCAACCGCTATGCATATTCGAACAAGCCCGATCTGAAGGCACACGCCCAAATCTCGCGGGAAGCCGCTGCGGAAAGCATGGTGCTGCTGAAGAATGGGAACCAGTGTCTTCCCATCTCTAACGGCTCCGCTACCATCGCGCTGTTCGGCAATCACGGGTACGACCTGATAGCAGGCGGAACAGGCAGCGGAGATGTGAACAAATCTTACGCAGTCTCGTTGGCCGAAGGTTTGACCAATTCCGGGTATCGGGTGGATGAGGGGCTTGCGCGCCGCTATAAAGATTATCTGGCCGACTATGCAGCGAAACATCCCAAAAAACCGTTGATCCAGGAGATCATGAATCCGACTCCTTACGCACCCGAATATGTCTTCGATGCGGGCAGCATCGGTCCGCGCGCGGATGCTGCGGATCTTGCAATTGTTTATATAGGCCGAAATGCAGGGGAAGGCAATGACCGGAAGATCGCCGATGACTACGAACTGACCGGTCCCGAAAAAGACATGATCGCAGCGGTTAGCACTGCTTTCCATGCAAAGAATAAAAAGGTGATCGCCGTGCTGAATATCGGAGGCGTCATCGACGTAACGGGTTTCCGCGACGAGGTGGATGCCATCCTGCTGGCTTGGCAGCCGGGTCAGGAGGGTGGTAATGCGATCGCCGATATCCTCAGCGGAAAAGTGAACCCATCGGGGCGGCTGGCCACGACCTTCCCGGTCCGGTACACCGATGTCCCGTCCGCCAAAAACTTCCCCGGCAAGGAGTTCCCCGAGAAGGCTACGACGTCCGTCGTCGGCAGATCGGTACCGGCCGAGGTTACCTACGAAGAGGGTATCTATGTCGGATACCGGTATTTCAATACGTTCAATGTGAAGCCGGCCTATGCCTTCGGTTATGGACTGTCATATACCGACTATAAATATGGGGACCTGAGGCTCAGCAGCGCTGACTTTTCCGGCAGGCTCAGAGCGACGGTAACCGTTACCAATACGGGGCGGGTTGCGGGTAAAGAGGTGGTGCAGCTGTACCTAAGTGCACCGCATCACTCGATGGACAAGCCTGCGGAGGAACTGAAGGCTTTCGGGAAGACGAGGCTGCTACAGCCCGGGGAGTCGCAGACGCTGGAGTTTACGTTGTTGCCGCGCGATCTGGCTTCGTTCAGCACCGGCCAGTCTGCCTGGATAGCCGAAGCCGGTGAATATACCGTGAAGATCGGCGCATCGAGCGAAGACATCCGGTTATCGAAGACCTTCCGGCTTGCCGAATCCGTCACCGCCGGAAAGGTGAACAGGGCGCTGGCACCAAAGGCAAAAGTCGAGGAGCTGAAGCCGGTGGCGGGAAGGTGAGACTGCGTTGGGGCATGGTGAAGCGGTGGCATGAACCCCTGGCGGCACGGTGAAACTGTGTTGGGGCATGGTGAAGCGGCGGCATGAACCCCTGGCGGCACGGTGAAACTGTGTTGGGGCATGGTGAAGCGGCGGCACGGTGAAACTGAGCGGCGGCATGGTGAGCACGGGTGCCGGCCCACCCTTACATATTACTGCTCTTTACGCCGGGCACGCGACTCTTCAACAGATTGATCTGGCCGAGGTGATGTGATTCGTGTTCGCACACATGGAACCATTTGCAGTAATTGTTGGTCGGTCCCCAGGGCCATTTGTCATCGACGGTCATCAGCCATTTGTCGTCGTGCTTTTTGAATTCGGTGAGCGTGCTTGCGCGGGTCTGCCACAGGAGGTCGAGATAATACTTGACGTCATGCCCCTTGATCTTTTTCCGGCCTTCGTCGCCCAATTCCATGGCGGCTCCGAATTTTTCGGTTACTGCCGGATCCCATTTTCCCCACTCCACGCCGGTGAATGTATGCTCGTGGTAGAAGGCATCGGTCGCTGCCAGGTGGTTGAGCAGGGCTCCGATGGTGTTGGCCTTATCGTCGATCAGAAAATCGAGCTGTTCGGTCGTCAGGTCTTTTACCGAGCCGATCACTTGCGGACGCAGCCAGGCCATCATCGAAACAAGCGTTCCAATATGCGGACTATAACCTTCCTTCGGTCCGATGATGTTAATATCATCGGCTGCGGGGCCGGATGGCGGGGGAACGAAACCATCGCCGGACTGTTGACCTGCCATGGTTGCAGAAGGAAGAAGGGAGAGTCCGGCGAACCCGCCGGTGAATGCGGCGGCGGTCCTGATGAAATCACGCCTGCCGGTAAAGGATTTTTTCATGGTTAAATGTTTAATTGTTGAAGGAAAGGTACGCTGGATTGGGGAGCCGGGGGACAATTATGTGTTACATCTTCCCCATTTGAGGGCGGTGGGGTCACGGGCAGCACAAGGATCGGGGAATGGCCTCAAAATTGTTCTGTACCCGGTAACCAAACAACAAGACCCATGCACGCCAATTCCCATTCAACAGACCCGGCAGGAAGCCGTTGCAAGCAAGTGTTACTAATCGAAGACGAGGGAGAAATGTGTTTGCTCCTGAATCTCATTTTGGATGACAAAGAGTTGTGTATCAATCATGTAAAGAGTCTTGCGGATGCCGCGATCTTCCTGAAGAAGAATAAGCCCGATCTGGTACTGATGGACAACCGGCTGCCGGACGGCTTCGGTTTCGACTTCATCGGTTATGTGAAGGCTCACTGTCCCGAGACGAAGATCATCATGATCTCCGGCGTGGATAAGGCGGCCGGCGATTTTGCATTGGAAATTGGCGCCGATCTCTTTCTTCCGAAACCTTTCACGAAGGCTGCCTTGTTGCAATCCGTCAGCAAACTATTGAACTAAACGTTGAATCGGCTGCCGCCGGTCCGCCGACGGCATTTTCTTTTTCCGGACGCAAGCTTGGCGTCCGATCAAGAAAAAATTTGGATTTGATTTATTTTATCGTAATATTGCAATGAATAGATAAAGTCATGGGCGTCACCAAATCGGAAATTTTCACGGACAAGCAGAACAAGCTGGCCAGCATGATGAAGGCCCTAGCCCACCCTGCCAGGATCGCCATCATCCAGCATCTGCTGAAGACCAATGCCTGTATTTGCGGCGACCTGGTCGATGAGCTGGGTCTGGCGCAGCCGACGATCTCGCAGCATCTGAAGGAGCTGAAAACGGCCGGTCTGATCCAGGGTACGATCGAGGGCACCAGCGTCTGTTATTGTATCGAACCGAAAATGTGGGCACTCTTTCAAAAGGATATCGGCGCGCTGTTCGCCGCTTATAAAGTGGACGGTAATTGCGCCTGTTGAAATTTTTTTGCCGGGATTCATCGTTATATCGCAATATAAATATAATCATTATGCAAACGACCGAACAACTCAAAGAACTGGTCCGCCGGAAATACGGCGAGATCGCCCTGCAGGACAGGGATACCAATCAATCCTCCTGCTGCGGGTCGGGATGCTGTTCCGACGAAGTCTACAACATCATGACCGACGACTATAGCAACGTGGAAGGCTATACTCCCGATGCCGATCTGGGTCTTGGCTGCGGCCTCCCCACACAGTTCGCCCAGATCGAAAAGGGGGACGTGGTGATCGACCTGGGTTCAGGCGCCGGCAACGACTGCTTTATTGCCCGGGCGGCGACCGGCGACAGCGGTAAGGTCATCGGTATCGACTTTACCCCCGCGATGATCGAAAAGGCTCGCGCCAATGCCGCGCAGCTGGGGTTCAACAATGTGGAGTTCCGCGAGGGTGACATCGAAAAAATGCCCGTTAGCGCGGGTGTCGCGGACGTCATCGTCTCCAACTGTGTGCTGAACTTAGTGCCCGATAAGGAGGCGGTATTCCGGGAGATGTACCGGGTTTTGAAACCCGGCGGGCATTTCAGCATATCGGATATCGTGCTGGTGGGGGCGCTGCCGCAGAAGATACGGGAGGCAGCGGAAATGTATGCGGGATGCGTCTCCGGTGCGATCGGGAAGGAGGCCTATCTCGGGCTCATCGATGCCAGTAAATTTACCAGGGTGCTCATCCAGAAGGAAAAAGCCATCCATCTGCCGGACGACATTCTTGCGCAATACCTGGATGCGGCCGGGATCGAAGAGTTCCGCGGGTCCGGCACCGGCATATACAGCATCACCGTGTACGGCGAGAAGCCTTTGACGACGCAACCCTGCTGCGCGCCGGGTTGCTGCTCCTAAAATGTCCCGAAAAATGAAAATCGCACTCTTTTCCGACATACATGCCAACCTCCCTGCTCTCGAAGCCTTCTTTGCCAGCGTCGATCGGCAAAAACCCGACGCCATCTATTGTCTTGGCGATCTCGTCGGTTACAATGTCTGGCCCAACGAAGTGATCCGTGAGATCCGCCGCCGTGGTATTCCTACCATTGCCGGTAACTATGATTTTGGTGTAGGGCGGGCGAGCGATGATTGCGGCTGCGCGTATAAGACCGAAGAAGACAAGGCCAATGGGGCTGTTTCGATCGCGTATACCAACCAGGTGATCGGGGCGGAAGAGCGTGCGTATCTCCGCACGCTGCCTGCGCATATCCGGGTCGAATTCCAGTTGAACGACGACAAACTGAATCTCCTGCTCGTCCACGGCAGCCCCCGCCGCATCAACGAATACCTGTTCGAAGACCGGGAAGAAAAGAGTATGGTGCGCATCATGACCGATGCCGACGCGGATATCCTGTGTTTCGGCCACACCCATAAACCGTACCATCGCGTCTTCGATAAGCGTCACGCCATCAATATCGGCTCCGTCGGCAAACCAAAAGACGGCGATCCGCGCGGCTGCTATGTGATCCTTACAGTCGACGAACATTCCGGCATCGGTGTCGAATTCATCAGATCGACCTACGATGTGGAAAAGGCCGCCCGGGCAGTCGAAAATAGCCCTCTTCCGCGTACATTCGCTGAAGGGCTGCGAAAGGCCCAATAAACAGAAACGTATGCTGGCAGATCGCCAACTAACGCTAAAAATCCGCGCGAAGATGCAACTTACCGTCCTACTCCCCGAACACTGGCCCGCCGTAAAAGCTATCTATGAGGACGGCCTTGCTACCGGTCAGGCCAGTTTCCAGACCAGCGCGCCTACCTGGGAGGAATGGGATAAGGCGCACCTGACTCATAGCCGCCTCATAGCCATTGACAGCGAAACCATCGCCGGCTGGGCGGCGCTCACGCCGGTATCCGGTCGTTGCGTTTATGCGGGTGTCGCCGAGGTCAGCGTCTATATCGCTGCGCGTTATCGTGGTCAGGGTGTGGGAAAAATGTTGTTGAGCAACCTGATCGAAGAAAGCGAGGCGGGCGGCATCTGGACCTTACAGGCCGGCATCTTTCCCGAGAACACTGCCAGCATCCGGCTGCATGACGCCCTCGGCTTCCGCCAGGTTGGTCGGCGGGAAAGGATCGGTCAACATTACGGGGTATGGCGGGACACGGTGCTGCTCGAACGCAGGAGCGCGAAGGTCGGGGTATAGGTTTTGGCGCAGGGCATATATGCTTTTCCCTGCCGGAGGAGGGCACCGCTTCCGGCCCGGGTTCCGGTTCAATCGGCAACAACATTAATGCCCCGTCCTGCATTGATGTCCCTCGAAGATGTACCTGCCAGGATCGCATACATACCGGGCTCGATCTTCCATTTGCCGGCGTTCGTATCGTAATACGCCAGGTCGTCGATAGGTAGGTCGATGGTCACATCGACCGATCCACCAGCCCGGACAAACACTTTTTTGAACCCTTTCAATTCTTTTGCGGCGCGCTCGATGGCGGAACCCGCCATAGCAACATATATCTGTACCGTTTGCATGCCGTCGTACCGGCCCGTATTGTGAACCGTCAGCCGGACGGTCGCCGTATCTCCTTTTTTAAATATAGGCCTCGTCCCCTGTATTTCACCTCCCTTCTCCCGGATAAGCGCCGTGGAGGACGCGGGGAGCCGACTAATGTTCATATTCGAGAACGACCAACCGCTATACGAAAGCCCGTACCCAAACGGATAAAGAGGTTTGATCTTCTTCGTATCATACCAGCGGTACCCGACCAATATCCCTTCCTTATAGGTCTCCTGCAAATGAACGCCGGGATACGTGTCCGCCCCACCCGCATTCGCCGGGCCATCCGAGAGGGCGACGGGGAAGGTGAATGGCAATTTGCCCGAAGGGTTGACCTTACCGATCAGCACATCGGCCAACGCATTCCCGTTCTCAGAACCGTTATACCATGACCACAGGATCGCCGGATGTTTTTTCTGTATGGCGTTGAGATCGTAGGGAGCGCCGCCCACGACAACGATGATCGTCCTGGGATTGGCTGCCGTGACCGCGTCGACAAGAGCCATCTCGCCAAAAGGGAGCGAGAGGTCCGTTCGGTCCCACGATTCACTTTCATAGTCGCGGTTGCCTCCGACGAACAACAAGGCGACATCGGATTGTCTCGCCAGGGTGGCAGCTTCGGAGATCAACTTCGCTGCGATGGCGCCCGAATCGGCTTTTGCTGTCGTCCCGCGGCGGTGAGGCAGTGCAGTTTAGCCCTGCGCGAATCGTATACTCACGCCGGCCGGAAGCCTGTTCTTCAAGCCTTCGAGTGCCGTCACTTCATACCGCGCCTTTACTCCGGCGCCAAACCCGCCGTTATGAAAAGTATGAACCGCATTATCGCCGATGACCGCCACGTTTTTTACCCTATCCGGTTTCAGCGGCAGCAGCTGGTTATCGTTTTTTAGCAGGACGATGGATTCGGCCGCGATATCATAGGCCGTCTGAATGTGACCGGGTGTATTGATGCTGCCGGCGCCCGCGTTAGGGTTCAGCGAGGTCTTAAACATCAGCCGGAGAATGCGTGCGACCTTGTCATCGATCACGGCTTCGCTGACCCGGCCCGTTTTTACGGCGGCCAGCAGGCTATCGGCAAAAAAGTATTTGTTATATATCTCACCCGAGCCCATTTCGAGATCGAGTCCATGATTTGCCGCATCGACGGTACTGTGTGTGCCGCCCCAGTCGCTGACGACCACACCCTTGAAACCCCACTCTTTCCGCAGGATCGTATCGAGGAGGTATTCATTCTCCGAACAATAGACTCCTCTCAATTTATTGTAGGCCGACATGATGGTCCATGCATCGGCCTCGGTGACCGCTGCCTTAAAGGCGGGAAGATAAATTTCCCTCAGTGCGCGCTCATCGACAAGGACGTCGATCCGGCCGCGGTCCTGTTCCTGGTTGTTTACCGCGAAATGCTTGATGCAGGCGGCCACGCCCTGGCTTTGAATGCCGCGTACCGAGGCCACGGTCAAACGGGCGTTGAGGAAAGGATCTTCGGAGTAGTATTCATAGGTGCGGCCGTTGAGTGGGGTGCGGGTAATATTGAAGGCGGGGGCCAGGATGATCTGTTTGCCCCGGGCTCTTGCTTCCTGACCGAGGTCGTGCCCGTACCGATAGGCCAGGTCGGGATCCCAGGTGGCCGCAATGGCTGAGCCATTCGGAAAGAAGGTGGCAGAATCAGTGGGCAGATTGGCGGGCTGCCAATGGGCCAGTACATCTTCGCGCACACCTAGGGGACCGTCGTCGCAAACGAGGTCCGGAATTCCCAGCCGTCTGACACCGGCCGAGGAAAACAAACTATTCGCATGAAGCATGGCCACCTTTTCTTCGAGGGTCAGCTTTTTGACAATAGCCGATATGGAGTCATCGGAGATCTGTGCCGAGGCACCGGGCGGGAAGGCACAACCGGCGAGGCCTGCCAGTAGGATGGTTAACAGTTTTTTCATCTTGCAGCGTTAAAAAACAGGTCCCCGACACGCGGGGACCTGTTAATGCGGTTATATAAATATAATCGTTTTTCTATTTATGACAGCAGGAACCTCCGGTGCAGATCGGAGGACAGGGGTGCGGGCAATTCGGACCACAGGTCTGCGTCGTCTGCGTGGTCGCTTTCGGCGCTTTGTGTTTGCCCTTTCCTGCATAGGCCATCGTGGTCATCGCCAGCAGGCCAATGCATGCCCCTTTCATCAATATATTCATGGTGAAAAGATTAAAAGTGAAAAAATGTTGAGGACACTAGGAGAATCGGGAAGGATCGGGTGGTTTCCAATGTTGCTCGGAATAATCGCTTAAAGGATTATCGCGCATAACCGCATATTCTATCGTTTTTTCCTGGCGGATCACCTCCAGCCGGAACACGGGACTCAATGTCACCGGCGCACATAACGGGCACTCCATACAGCAAGTGCACCCCGGGTTTTCTTTTGGCTGATCTTTGTGTTTATGACAGGCCCCGCATTCCCCCGGCATGTCCATCTTAGCGCATTGGGTCGCGGCGGGGGTCGTACAGGCGGCGGGGGTCGTACAGATAGACCCTAATCTCACCGTACCGATGAAAAGGATGGCCACCGGGATCAGCAATATGAAAGCCGGGAGTTTATGCATGCTTCCCACAAGATAACACTAAATCGGCAGTGGTTGGCGAAACTTTTGCATCGCATACCAAAAAGCGAATCGTATGAAGAAAAAACAGCCGCCCAAAATCAAGGAAGATCGGCCCAGCCGCGCAGATTTTCACCATAGCTCGACAACGCAAGGCGGGTCGAATTATGGACAGGGGTCGAACGATCTCGACAAACATGCGGAGAAACAAGGCAGCGAGAAAAACGCGGGCGCCAATTACGACAACGAACAGGGATGGGACAATGAGGCGCTTAGAAAAGAAGACATCGAGGAGAATCAAAACGGTGAGAAAGAGGAAGGTGCGGTACGATAATTGCGGCCGCGCATCTATATACATTATTTTATGGCGAAGTACGGACAA
>DASYSV010000343.1:0-5477 GCA_036010185.1 Puia sp. | reverse complement strand
GGGCATGCTTTCCGAGGGCATGGCCTTCACCGATAAAGATCCAACGACGCCTCACGAATGGCAGCGGCTGGATCACCCCATCCTTACACCGCGCGACCCGGATGTCGCCTGGTGGGATTATCATACGATGTATAAGAGCTGGGTCATGCATGATCCGCAACGTCTCACCGGTCATCCATTCATCCTGTTCTACAACGCCAATGGCGACAGTCTCGACAAACGACGCGGAAGCGAGCGTATCGGAATGGCCGTCTCGGACGACATGATCCATTGGACCAGGCCGCGCCGTGACCCGCTGCTCGATCATCTGACCGGCATCACCGGCGACCCCTATATTCAAAAGATGGGCAATCTCTATGTCATGTTCTATTTCGGCGCTTTCTGGAAGGGGACACACGGCGCATTCAACCGGTTTGCCTGCTCGTACGATCTGGTGCACTGGACTGACTGGACGGGACCCGACCTGATCGAATCCTCCGAGCCGTATGACGATGTATTCGCGCACAAATCCTGTGTAGTGAAATACAAGGGTGTCGTCTATCATTATTACTGTGCCGTGGACAAAAAGGGGGATCGTTGTATCGCGCTGGCGACATCGAAGGATCTCGTATCGCATGAGAGGGTGAGTTTCGATGCAGGCTGGGAATTCCATTTGGGCGCCGACACTGCCGGGGGTAAGTGGCGCCCGGTCCGGCTGCCTCATGATTGGAGCATCGAAGGCAGTTTTAGTGCGGGGAACGCTACAGGGCAGGGCGAAGGAGGGTTACCGGCGGGAGTGGGTTGGTATCGTAAGGAGTTTCGCGTGGCCGGAGATTCCGCGCATATTTTTATCGATTTCGATGGCATCTATCGAAACAGTGAAGTTTGGATCAATGGTCACTTGCTGGGAAGTCGGCCCAACGGGTATATTTCCTTCCGGTACGAACTAACGCCCTGGGTCAGGCGTGACAAGAGCAATGTGCTGCTGGTCAGGGTGGACAACTCCGCGCAACCGAACTCGCGATGGTATTCCGGTTCGGGCATCTACCGGCATGTGTGGCTGGAGGAGAAAGGTTCAGTATCCATCGACCACTGGGGAGAGCATGTCACGACGCCCGAAGTCAGCGGGAAAATGGCGCGGGTCCATGTAGAGACGAGTGGAGGCGGAGCGCCGGAGGCGCGGAATGTGCTCTATGATTCGGCAGGGCAGGTAGTAGCAATGACGGCGGGGGAGGATCTCAGCGTTCCGAATCCGCGGCTTTGGTCTCCTGAACACCCGTATCTGTATAGGCTGGAGACCAGTGTTTATGATGGGGACAGGTTGCTGGATCGCGTGGTTACTCCGGTGGGCATCCGGCGCTTCCGGTTTGACGTTCAACAAGGTTTTTTTCTGAATGGCCGTCCGCTGAAGATCCTCGGTGTCTGCATGCATCATGATCTCGGCGCCCTCGGCGCAGCAGTCAATACTGCCGCTATTCGCCGGCAACTGCGTATCCTGAAAGAGATGGGCTGCAATGCCATCCGGACTTCGCATAATCCCCCCGCTCCTGAATTCCTCGATTGCTGCGATGAGATGGGTTTCATCGTGATGGACGAGGCCTTCGACATGTGGCAGAAGAAAAAAACGAAATACGACTATTCGCTCGACTTCGGGGAATGGCATCGCCGCGATCTCGAAGACCAGGTCCTTCGCGACCGCAATCACCCATCGGTAATGATCTGGAGCATCGGCAATGAGATCAGGGAGCAATTCGACACCAGCGGCATTCGCATTGCCCGCGAGCTGGCAGGGATCATTCGCAGTCTCGACACAACGCGACCCGTGACATCGGCGCTCACCGAAACCGACACGGCGAAGAATTTCATTTATCGCAGCGGCGCGCTGGATCTCATCGGTCTCAACTATCACCAGGAGCAATACGACAGCGCCCTCCAACACTATCCCGGGCATCCCGTCATCGCCACCGAAACGACCTCTGCGCTCGAAACCCGGGGACATTATGACGACGACATGCCGTCCGACAGCATCCGCCGCTGGCCGGCAGGGCCCAAAAAACCATTAACCACCGGCAATCCCGATTATACCGTCTCTGCCTATGACAATGTATCGGCCTATTGGGGTTCCACGCATGAGGAGACCTGGAAAGTGGTCAAACGGGATCCCTTTATCTCCGGACTTTTTATCTGGACCGGATTCGACTACATAGGCGAACCGACGCCTTATCCATGGCCGGCCCGCAGCGCCTATTTCGGCATAGTCGATCTGGCCGGTTTCCCCAAGGATGTATATTACCTCTATCAGTCGGAATGGACTTCCAAACCGGTGCTGCATGTTTTCCCGCACTGGAACTGGCGTCCGCGGCAACCCGTTGACGTGTGGGCCTATTATAGTCAGGCCGATGAAGCCGAGTTGTTCCTCAACGGGCGCAGTCTCGGCATTCGCAGGAAACAGGGCGATGCGCTGCATGTTCAATGGCGGGTGCCCTGGCAACCGGGAACCCTGCGCGTGGTGACGCGGCGAAATGGGCATGTCGTATTGGAGCAGCAAGTGCATACGGCAGGTATGGCCACACAGATCCGGCTCGAAACCGACAGGTCGGTGGTCGATGCAGACGGGTCGGATCTGGCATTTGTGACGATACGCATTACCGATGGAAAAGGTGTTACGGTACCCGATGCCGGCAACGATCTTCACGTGACCGTAGAAGGCCCCGGCGAGCTTGCCGCAATGGATAACGGGTACCAGGCGGACCTGGAATCTTTCCATGGGTCGCATCACAAGGCATATAATGGATTATGTCTTGCGATCATCAGAACGAAAAAGCAAGCCGGCAGGATCGTCGTCCGGGTTAGCGGGAAAGGGCTGCAGCCGGCTACGCTGGTGTTGAACAGCAGGTGAGGAGGTTATTTCCTCACATACTTGATCTCCATGGTCTTGATTTCCTTTCCTCCCATGGTCGCATACATCTCCATGACCTGGGTGTTGTCATCCGGGTTCCGGACCACCTGGCGAATGGGATAGTCTTTTCCCGATGCGGGGTCGACTTCGGTGCCCGTAAAGACGATGGCCTTGCTGGCTTCATCCCAGGAACCTGTCATAGTCATGATGCCCGTTCCGAAATTGTCGATCCAGGTGGCGAGATAAACTTTTTTGGCATTGTCATAGCCGGTGACGCCGATGCCTTCGAAGGGTTGGCCCATCATGTTCCCCGAATTTTTGGATTGCAGGTAGCGACCGCCGAGGATCATTTCATTGACGGCGGTAGCGGTGGAGGTCATCGGGGTCGCGTTGCCCGGCATCCAGAATGTGACAGTGGCCGACCAGGTGCCCGCCATTTTGGCCAGCATCTTATGGCTGTCGCCGGGAGTGGAATAAGCCATCATGGCTTTCATATCGTCGGAAGATTGAGCGTGGGAGGGTTGGGATAGGGAAATGGCGGCAAGCGCCAGCAGCGAGAAGGTTAGCCTGGGCATAAAAGTAGTTTTAGTTACGTAAAAGTTACGCAAAGGTTTTGATACCTCCAACCTGCCCGAAAATAGTAAGATATGACATCAACATAGTCAAACCTTACATTGTTTTACCCCTCATCACGCCTGTACCTTTAGTCTTTCCGATAAATGGTTAAGACATTATGAAGGTACGTTTGCTTGTTTGGGGATCGGCACTCGCAATGATCCTAAATGTATTGGTCTCTCAGGCCAACCCGTGCGTAAATCCAGTGAACTCCGATGAAGATACCGCTTATGTCCGCGTGATCACGGCAAGGGCCGGCAAGATCGTTGCGGCATTGGGCCTGACCGACTCGACGTTATTTTATAAGGTGCGCGATATTGTTGCGGGACAATACTACGCACTCAACGCAGTGTATACCGATCGGGACGAACGACTGAAACAACTGAAAAACCAATCCGATAAGAATCTTACCGATTCACTCAAAAAAACGATCCAGCAGGATGTCGATGAGAAGATCGGCCATCTGCATACGGCTTATCTCGGCAGACTGGCTACGGTGGTCTCCCCGGAGCAGATCGATCAGATCAAGGACGGCATGACCTACAGCGTCCTTGAAGTGACCTTTCGCGGGTATTTGAAGCTGTGGCCACAATTGACAGATGAGCAAAAAGGGGTGATCCTGGAGGATTTAACGGAGGCGCGCGAACATGCGATGGATGCGGAGTCCAGCGAGAAGAAGCACTGGTGGTTCGGAAAGTACAAAGGACGTATCAATAATTACCTGTCTTCACAGGGGTTACAACAGAAAAAATAAATGATTGCATAATTCTCCTAAAACTAAATGCCATATGATCCTGCAAAGAATGGCGAGATACTCCCTCGCACTCCTGCTAGTGATATTCTATCATCCAACCCTGTTCGCACAGGTAAATCAGCGTGTGATCACCGGAAAAGTGATCAACTCGGACACCAAAGAGCCGATGAACAATGTTTCCGTTACAGAAAAAGGTTCCGCCAGGGGAGTGACCACCGATGAATCGGGTTCATTCTCGCTGAAAGTGCCTGGCAACGGGACCGTCATCCTGTCTTTTTCTTACATCGGGTTCGACCCGAAGGACGTTAAGACGAAGGGCGATTCGGCGATGCTGGTGTCGCTGGTCAATTCCAATAAGAAGCTGGACGATGTGGTAGTCGTCGGTTACGGTACGCAAAAGCGTTCGAATATCCTGGGCGCCGTCGCAACGGTGGATCCCAAGGAGGTTCAGGATCTTCCGGTGGCCAATTTGTCAACTGCGCTGGTGAACCTGGTTCCAGGTGTAAGCGTCAACCAGTCTGCGGGGAAACCGGGGGCCAGCACTACCCTGAGCATCCGAAGCCCCGTTTCACTCAATTCGCAGGGGACGGGTCCCTTATATGTTATCGACGGTCTCGCGCCGATCATCGGCTCGGGCGCGGGGATCGACCCGACTGGAAAAACGGCCTTCGATGCGCTCGATGCTTCCGAGGTGGAAAGCATCACTTTCCTGAAAGACGGAATGGCTACCATCTATGGAGCGCGCGGCGCCAATGGCGTCGTCCTCGTCACGACCAAACACGGCCGCCCCGGAAAACCGAGGATCAACTATTCCGGCTCCTATTCGAATACCCGGGCCAACAAGATCCCGACCATGATCGATGGTTACAATCAGGCGCTGTTGCTGAACAACTGGGTAGAGAATTATGCGCCATGGAAGGTTCCCACGACCGAGATCTATACTCCCGATGAGCTGGATACGATCAAGTCGCGTCAATTCGACTGGTTCAAAAATGAGTGGATACCCAATGGCTCGATCCAACGGCATAATGTCAGCGTCAGCGGAGGCTCGGAAAAACTGACCTATTTCGCGGGCGCAAATTATTATAATGAGATAGGTAACCTGCCCGGCGTAATTGCTAACCGCTATGGGATGCAGCTCGGCATGACGGCTAAGATCATTCCCGGTCTTACCTCCGAGGTCAGCGTCAACTACAACACCGGCTATTTGAACCGGCCCGCTGTGAAGAG
>DASYSV010000340.1:0-6700 GCA_036010185.1 Puia sp. | reverse complement strand
TAGCCTGTTGTACGATCCCATGTTGGGCATAATAATCTTCTGCCTGCAGCGTATCCTTTCTATCCGGCCCTATCCTGGTTATCAGCGCCTTTCGTTTTGCGGCCTCGTTCATCCTGACCGCACTCTTTTTCAGGTCGTCGGCTATCTGCGCCGCATTGAATTTCAGATCCCGGGCCTTCAGATAATAGGCATAGGCGTTGTCGAAATCATCCATATACATGTGGGACAACCCCAACAGCCAGTAAACGCGACTGGACTCCGGGAAAAGCTGCTGCCCCTCTTCCAGCACCCGCTCACCCGCCGGCAGGTTATAGTGTATGAGCTCTTCGCCCAGATCCTCCATCACCTTTGCGGTCAACATCCCTTCTTTCCGGCATTTTTCGATGGCGGCATACATTGCCAGCGTATCTTTTTTTCTGTATACGGAAAGCAGGTCGTTGGAAAGACTGGGATACTGCTCATCGCCGAAATCCCCAAAATATTGGTGCAGGTACAGACCCGCTGTCATAGCCGACAACCTGGACGCCACCAGCCGTCCTCTGTCGCTGTTGGTGAGATAGACGAAACCCCTTTTGCTCTTCACCGAATAAAAGATCATGTTCTTGAAGCCGGGATTACTGCCGCCATGACTGATGATCGTGTCGCCGCCCGTGAAGATCACCTCGAAGCCGCAGCCGAAATAATAAGCTTTACCGTCGTCATTCAGACGGGTCACCGTCCTGCCGCCTAATATCGTCCGGATACTTTTGTCGGACAAATGCCGGTGATCGAAGATGGCAACGATCAACTTCGCATAATCCCCGGCTGTGACATTATTGGCACTGGACGGCACGGCATCGGTATTGAACCATTTACCCGTTTGTTTTTCCAGGATGTCATGCCCCAGGGCGTAATCCGAGGGCTCGTACGGATGGGGCGATCCGGCCGGCATCTCTCTGAACTTCAGGGAAGAGTTTTTCAACCCCAGCGGATCGAGCACGATCTCCTTCGTATACTCCTCATACGACTCATGCAGCAGCAGCGCGACGACTTTGGACAGGTAGTTGTAGGCTTCGCCGGAATAAACATATTTGGTCCCCGGGTCGCTTTCGATCTCCAGGGTATCCGGGATATTATATTCCATCCAGTTCTCGATCCCCGACGAATGACAGAGGATCATTCGCGGTGTGATCCGCTTATACCGCTGATCATGCTCCAGCAGCGGATAGGGCATATATTGATACATCGGCTTGTCCAGGTCCAATATCCCCTTTTCAACCAGCTTGAATACGGAATACACCAGGTAGCTTTTTGAAAGCGATGCCGCCTCGAAGATGGTGGACTGGTCCACCGGTTCTTTAGTATCGATATTTTTGTATCCATAGTTCCTATGGTACACCACCTTATTGTCCTCGATGACGGCCAGCGACATGCCCGGTATGCCGATGTCGTCCATCATCCGCTGTATGCCGGTATTGAATGTGTCGATCAGCACTTTTCTTCCGTCGGATATAAAATAGGGCTGCTGAGCATCTGCACACCGGGGGAAGACAGCGCTTCCCGCGAGGAGCGCCATCAACGTTAAAAGAGATTTATGGTTCATACACTTGGTTTTCGATGAGCTCGTCTACTATGGAAAATTGATCCTTCAACACCTGCCGGAGATGTTCCTGTGTAGTCAGGGGATTGGAGAGCACTGCCCGGAGAACGACGATCCTGCCATATATGGCATGCCCGATGGTGGTCTTCGACACGAAAGTCATTCCTTTATGGAACTGGCGGTTCTGGATCTCGCTGTTGAGGGCGTCGATCTGCCGGTTTATCTCTACCGTTAGCTCCCGATTCCGCCAGCGTTCGCGGAAGGGCAAGGGGATATACCGGTAGTTGATGATGTTGATCTGTCTGCTGATGAGCTCGAATCCGCCGGTCTCCTCGATCATCCGGGCAAAACATACGGCATGATCGATGCTGCGGTCGATCAGCAGTCCATATCCCCTTTTCCCGATGACGCATAGTGAGGCATGGAGACATATCGACAAGGCAGGACGTGACCCTTCGACGGTGAACCGGCCCGTGTCGAAGCTGTCGGCCTTAGCCTGATAATTGGCGGTGATCGCATTGTAGCCGAGCTGCGCGGGGTCCTTGAACAGACATATGCTGATGCCCTGGGGAAGATATAATTGTTTATGTCCGCAGAAAGTGATCGAATCGGCCTCTTCGATACCCTCCAGCAGCATCCTGTGCTTTTCGGAAAAAGCCAATGCGCCGCCCCAGGCCGCATCCACATGAAAATAGATGTGATGCTGTCGGGCTATGCTCCCTATTTGCAATAAGGGGTCGATGCTCCCTCTTTCCGTGGAGCCCGCTACTCCGATAACGGCGACGATCAGCATTCCCTCTTTCCGGCAGGACCGTATCTTTTCTTCCAGGTCGCCGGGTATCATCCTGCCCAGCGCATCATTCGCAACCCGGACGATATTCTCCGAACCCAGGCCTATTACCGAGAGGGTCTTACGAAAAGAATAATGCATGAGCTCGGTCCCCAATACCACCATGTCCCTGTATCCCTGCTCGCGAAGAAGGAAATAGATGCTTTTGCTGCCGGCGGGCTCATCCGCCGGTCCATACAGCAGTCGGTTACGGGCAGATAACAGTGCCGACAGGTTTGCCGTGCTTCCGCCGCTGGCAATGATACCGGTATTGGAATTCAGCTTTTGGATATGCTCCTGGTAAAAGTCCTCCGGGAGACCATAGAAAAGCCGGTGCAGCATCGCAATACACTCCCGTTCCAGGAACGTGACGGATTTGGATGTCTCGATCTTTACGAGGTTTTGGTTCAGCCGGCTGACCAGCCTGCTCAGATCATGCACATACTCGGGCAGCGCCGAGGTCATGTGACCGATGAAGGTAGGTGCAGCCGTATCGATCGTATAGGGGAGCACGTCCTCATTCAGCCAGTCGTAATACCGCTCCAGCGATACCGGGTCGTCGGGAAGGACGCTGTTCATGAACCGTGCCCTGACCTGGTCCAACGATATATCGGCGCAGGTGAACCGGTGACGGCTCCCTGCCTCTATCCCCGGCTCGGTTCCCGCCTCACGGGGGGCGAAGGCCCTGAAAAAGTTCAGTACATCATTCATGGTCGTTAGATCAAGATTTCAGTTGTACCCGACATTGGTTCGCTGTATGCCTGTCCCAACTGCGAATGGATCGTATCGGACTGCCAGCGTATCGTGGCTTTTTGCAGAAATTCCTTCAGGGGCATATGGATGTGAAACTCTTTGCAGACCCTGTTGAGCAGCGTGATCGCGTTCAGCGAATGTCCGCCCACGTAAAAGAAATTCGCGTTCATACTGATAGTTTCCGCGGGTATTTGCAGCAACCCGGCCCAGATGCCGGCCAGCTTTTTATCTATGGAATTGCGGGGAGCGATGTATTCGTCCTCCGTTCGGATCCCGATGTCAGGCAATGCCCGCTTATCCACCTTTCCATTGACCGTGAGCGGGAATGCCCGCAGATGGATAAAATAAGAAGGGATCATATAATGGGGCAACCGGGCGGCCAGGTAGGCTTCCAGTTCGCCGGCCACGATCATTTCCCCGGATACATAATAAGCCACCAGCGCCTGGCCGCCCGGCCCTTCCTTTACCAGCACCTTCGCTTCCCGTATGTTCTCGTGTCCCAGCAACCGGCTCTCGATCTCACCGAGTTCGATCCTGTGGCCCCTTATCTTCACCTGCTCGTCCTGCCGGCCGGTAAATACGATACCGCCATCCGGCTGATAATATCCGATGTCGCCGCTGCGATAGAGAACGGCGTAGTCCGCACCGTCCCCTTCACGCAGATAAGGATTGGGCACAAATGCTTTCCGGGTCTTTTCCGCATCCTTCCAGTATCCTTTGCCTACCCCCGGGCCCGCCGTGCAGATCTCCCCTTTTATTCCAATGGCACATAAGTTGAGCGATTCGTCCAGGATATAGATACGCATGTTCTGTACCGGCTTGCCGACCGGTACCACATGATCGCCTTCTTCCATGGGCGGCACGATGAAGGTGGCAATATCATCGGAGGCCTCCGCCGGGCCATAGGCGTTCAGCAGCCGGATGCCCGGATAAATAGCATACCATTTCTTCACCAGCGATGCGCTCAACGTTTCCCCGGTCGGTATCATCCATCTCAGCTCCGGCAATGACCGATCCGTTCCGGAAGGCAGCTCTTCCAAAAAAGCTGCCATCACCGAAGGCACGGTCTGGAAGATGGTTATGCGGCACCGCTGCAGGATATCGGTCATCTGCGACGGATCACCCACTCTATCTTTGTCGACAATGATGGTCCTCCCTCCAGTCAACAATGCCGTAAGGAATTGCCACACCGAAATATCGAAACAGGGTGATGCCGTTTGCGCGATGCCGTCCCGGCCATCGATTTGCAGAATATCGATCATGCCATACAGGTGGTTGATCAGTCCCAGTTGATGGATCATGACTCCCTTCGGCTTGCCGGTCGTACCCGAGGTATAGATAATGTACGCCAGATCGTCGGCGTTTCGCGGCATCTGGAGGTTGTTCGCCTGTCGTATATCCTCGAGGCGATCGAGACAGATCACTTCTTTTATCGTAGGAACCACCTGCTTTAGCTCATTCATCATCCGGACCGTCTCCAACGAGGTGATCACGATACCCGATGCGCTATCCGCCACTATCTCCTTTACCCGTTGGGATGGGAAATCCACATCTGCGGGTACGTAGACGGCTCCTGTCCGAAAGATGGCCAGCATGCTGACCAGCAGCTCGATCCCGCGCGGAAGGAATACACAAACGTTCCGTCCGGGCCCCGCCCCGGCGCGGACAAGATGCGATGCCAGCTTCACGGAATGCGCATACAGCTCTTCATATGTCAATATCAGGCCATTATGCTCTACGGCCGGGTTCTTGGGGGTGCGTTTCACCTGCTGTTCGAAGAGGTCGGCAAATGTCTTATCCCTCGGCAGGGGGCTGATCTTTCCCGACTGGTTCAACAACGCCTGGCGTTCATCGGCATTCATGAGCTGTATCCCAGAAAGGACGACGTCCGGATCCCGGATCACTGCAGCAACCACCTGGCGAAAGTATTTCACCAGCCGCTCCATCGTCTCCTCCCTGAACAAGGCTTTTGAATAGATAAGCTTGCAGAATATCTGCTCGTCGTTCTCTTTTACCGTGAGGTTTAGTTTTTCATAAGCTACAATATGCTGCTCCCGGTATTCGGAGACCTTCAGATCCGGCAACGAAAGCTCGGAGGTCTCGAAATTCTGGTAGAGATAGAGGACATCGAACCACGGATTGCGGCTACTGGTCCGTTCCAGTTTCAGCTCCCTTCCCAGCTCCTCATATTGATAACTTTGATTGTCGAACACTCCGAGGAAAGCCGACTTCAGCGCAGACAGGAACTCCCTGAATCGCATATGGGTCTTCGGATAGGTGCGCAAGGGCAACACCACCGGGAACATGCCTATCAGGCCTTCCAGCTCATATTGCTCCCTCCCCGCGACTGCCATACCCACGACAATGTCGTCTTGCCGGGCCATCCTGCTGAAAAGCACCTTGAGCACGGCGAGGATGACCATCGAAATGGTGGCGACTTCGGCATCGGCCAGCGCCCTCAGCCGTCTGGTCTCCTCAGGGGTCAGGTCGAACCAGAGGAAGTCGCCCTCCGTGGTGGCCGGTCGCACAAAATCCACGGGTATATCCAGCGGGCTGATAGCCTCCGAGAACTCGTTCACCCAAAACTCCTTTTGCCGCGCTATCCTCCGCTGATAAGCGGCGCTCTGCTGCCACACCGCATAATCCTTGTATTCGAACGCCAGCGGCGGAGGTGTCGCCCCATTATAAAGGGCCATAAAATCATTGATCAGCAGACCGATGGAAGTGCCGTCCGACACGATGTGATGCATGTCGGCCATCAGGTAATGCACCTCGGGCGCGGTCTCGATTAGCCCGGCACGGAATAAAGGCGCCCGATGCAGGCCGAAGGGCCTGATAAACTGCCGGATCACGCCGTCGATAGCATCCGGCGCGCTCCGGAAATATTCGATCCCGAAATCCTCTATATCGGAGATCTTTTGGACAGGCTCATCCCTGACGATCTCGAACGATGTCTGCAAAGATCCGTGACGGCGCACCAGCTCCAGCATCACCCTCCGTAGCTTTTCTTTGTCCAGCGGTCCTTCCAGCCGTATCACGGCAGGAAGATTGTAGGTGAGCGTGGTCCGGTCCAGCTCATAGAGATAATACAACCTCCGTTGCGCCGTCGACAGTGGATAATATTCTCTTCGTTCAGCCTTTTTCAGCCCCATGTAATCGGATTTTGCCGAAGTCTGCAACAGTTGCCCGAGATTCACGATATTCCGTGCGTCAAATACATCCCCGATGGTTATTTCAACCCCCAATTCCCCCTGTATCTTATTTACGAGCGTCATCGCCCTCAACGAATGTCCGCCCAGCTCGAAAAAGCTATCCGTTACGCTGATGGTTTCTTTGTCGAGCCTGAGGATCGTGGCCCATATGGCTACCAGCTTTTCCTCCCATTCATTGGACGGAGCCTGGTAATGTTGCCGATCTTTCAGACCCGGTGCGGGCAGCGCCTGGCGATCCAGCTTTCCTCCCGGCGTAACCGGCAATGCCGGCAGACGCATGAAATAGGAAGGTATCATCGCCCGCGGCAGCTCTCCCGACAAATGTTC
>DASYSV010000330.1:0-7745 GCA_036010185.1 Puia sp. | reverse complement strand
GCACGTGTTCTTCGGTGCCGACCAGGAAAGCGATTATGCGGGCGGGACGGAGGATATCATCCCCGATGATTTCGCTCCCCGCGAAGGCGTCACCACGGTCGTAGACGCAGGCAGCTCGGGATGGCGCAATTTCGATGTCTTCAAAAAAAGAGTCATCGATCACTCCGCTACCCGGGTGCTGGCCTTTCTCAATATTGTCGGCGCGGGTATGCGCGGTGGGCCCTATGAACAAAACACCGCCGATATGAGCGACAGTCTCGCCGCTGCCAAGGCCGGGCAATATCCCGCGATCATCGTCGGCTTCAAAGTAGCTCATTATACTGGCGGCGACTGGCGTCCCGTCGACGCTGCGACACATGCCGGTAATCAAACACATCTTCCCGTCATGGTCGATTTCGGAGAACACCTGCCCGAGTTGCCGATCCATGATCTATTCCTGAAACATCTTCGCCCCGGAGACATATTCACACATTGTTTCGCCCAACTGAGCGACCGCGAGCCGATCGTCGACCCCATCACAAAAAAATTAAAACCCTTCGTCTTCGAAGCCCGGACGAAAGGCATTCTCTTCGACGTCGGCTATGGCGAGATCAGTTTCGCATTCTCGCAGGCCATCCCGGCGCTGCACAGCGGTTTCCCACCGAACTCGATCAGTTCGGATAACCATCGCAGTAATATCCGTGTCACGCTACCGGATATCATGTCCCGATTTCTCGCGCTGGGCCTCGATCCTGCCACGGTGATCGGGATGGTCACCTGGAAGCCTGCGCAGGAGATCCATCGGCCGGAACTGGGCCATCTATCCGAAGGCGCCGTCGCCGACATCGTGATCCTGCGTATGCAGCACGGGCGATTTACCTTCTCGGATCATGCCGGACGTCGTATCGAGGCAGCCCAAAGATTCGAATGTATGATGACGATCAAAGGAGGAAAGGTCGAATATGACCGATTTATTCCTAAATTCACGGCTCATTCCTAAATAGATCGCCATGTTCATCCGTCTCATCGCTGCCCTCCTCATCGCCGCGCCGTTGTTCCTAACCGCCGCGCCGCGCCCAACCACAGCCCACAACCCAGCCTCAGCCCACAGCCCAGTCACAGCCCACTACCCAGCCGCGCCATGGCCCTCCGTCCACATCATCCCGCAGCCCGTGTCCGTCAAACAAAACCCCGGTCACTTCACTATATCTCCTGACACCCGGATCATCACCGAAGGCGATTCGCTGAGCGAGATCGCCTCCTGGCTAGGCGACCGGCTACATACCGGCAAAAATGGTCGGGGTAAACAACGCATCATCCTCCACATCGGAACCGGCGCAGCCACCTCCGTCTCGGCAGCCACCACGGACGCCACCCGCGAGGGATATACCCTTGCCGTCACACCCACCACCATCCGCATCAACGCCAATACCGCCGCAGGCGTATTTTATGGCATGCAAACCCTGGAGCAGCTGGTTTCGCCGGGAGGCGAGATCCCCTGCGTCGACATCACCGACTACCCCCGATTTGGCTGGCGCGGACTGATGCTCGACGTGAGCCGCCACTTCTTTACCAAACAGGAGGTGGAAAAATATATCGACGAGATGGTCCGCTATAAATTCAACACCCTGCACTTGCACCTGAGCGATGACCAGGGTTGGCGTCTCGAGATTAAAAGCCTGCCGGCACTCACGCAACATGGGGCATGGCGCGTCGCAAGGACCGGGCGGTGGGGTGAATTCCTTCCCCCGCTGGCAGACGAACCGACACCATATGGCGGATTCTATACGCAGGACGACATGCGCGATATCATCCGGTATGCCGCGGAGCATTATGTTACCATCCTTCCCGAATTCGACATCCCGGCACATAGCCTCGCGCTGATCTCTGCCTATCCCAATCTTTCCTGTACCCAGCTGCAATACCCGGTGAATCCCGGATCGCGCGGACCCATACGGCAGGACAATGCGCTTTGCGTCGGCAATGACAGTGTTTATGCGATACTCGATAAGATATTCACCGAAGTTGCCGCACTTTTCCCGAACCCGTATATCCATATCGGCGGCGACGAGGCATATAAGGGCTTTTGGGCCGCCTGTCCAAAATGCAATAAAAGGATGCAGGAAGAGCACCTGAAAAATGTCGACGAGCTGCAAAGTTATTTTGTCCGGCGGATCGAGAAGATCCTGCAATCAAAAGGCAAGAAACTCATCGGCTGGGACGAGATCCTCGAAGGCGGTCTCGCACCCGAGGCGACCGTTATGAGCTGGCGTGGGATGTCCGGCGGTATCGCTGCGGCAAAGATGGGACACAAGGTAGTCATGACTCCCTGGGATTATACCTATCTCGACCTCTACCAGGGCGAGCCTTCGGCGGAGCCACCCACATATGGCATGTGCCGCCTTAAGGACAGCTATACCTATGATCCCGTCCCGGACAGCGTTGACGAGCACCTCATCCTCGGCGGACAGGGCAATTTGTGGTCGGAATCCGTCCCCAACTTCCGGCATGCAGAATACATGACCTGGCCTCGTGGTCTCGCGCTGGCGGAAGTCTACTGGAGTCCCAAGTCGGCACGCAACTGGGACGATTTCACGAAGAGAATGGAAAGCGAATTCCTGCGCATGGATGCCGATAATATCAAATATGCCCGGAGCGCGTATAATGTCGTGCTCACTCCCAAGCGCATCCCCGGCGGCGATTTCGAGCTGAGCATGTCGACGGAGGTCGACGGGCTCGACATCTACTATACCTTCGATGATACGAATCCCGATGCCACATATCCGAAATATGACGGCACACCAGTCAGGTTCCCGATGGGCGCCGCACAGATCAATGTGATCACGTATCGCGACGGCCACCCTATCGGCGTGCAGGTCAACGTCAAAAAAGACGATCTTGCTAAACGCGCCGACCAGGGGCACCATGTATATTGACGGACCAGGCGCGCCGCGAGACCACACCGCGAGACCACACCGGAGCCCACACGACACGCCCGTCGCGACATTGTTAAGGCTTCACACCCGGCCGCGAATAGGGCGGATGCTCTACCGAAGGCGTAGGCTCCTTATCCAGCAACCGCAGACATTCCTCGACCGCGCGCTCCAGCTGCGGATCACGACCGTGTGAGACCGATACGGCATCGACTTTTACTTCGATGTCCGGAGGTACGCCCTGGTTTTCGGCGATCCATTTATGTCCTATGGGATCGAATACCGCATTGACCGGCGCCGTCATCGCGCCCCCGTCGACGAAGCTATAATGGACGGCGGAAGCCACCAGTCCGCCCCATGTCCTCGTACCGATGAGAGGGCCCACCTGCTGATGCCGGAATATCCATGGAAAGAAATCTCCGCCCGATCCGGCCAGCTCGTTGATGAGCAGCACCTTCGGTCCCAGGATGCCCGCCGGAAGACGGAAAGCGTGGCCACCGGGCGCCTCGTTAGTAACGGCGGCGCGTAAACGCCGTATCATCAGGTCGACCATATAGTCGTCCAGCAGGCCTCCGCCATTGAACCGTTCGTCGATGACTGCCGCCTGCTTATCCTGCTGTGCAAAGAAATACCGGTTGAAAGACACGAATCCCGGCCCCCCTGTATTCGGTACCCATATATAACCCAGCTTTCCATGAGAGAGCTCGTCTACTTTTCGCCGATTGTCTTCGACCCATGCCCGCTGAAGCAGCGGGCCTTCTCCCGCGACGGGCTCGACCTTGATCGTCCATGCCCCTTCCACCGACGGTTTACTGTTGACGAGCAATAAAGTTTGCACACCCGCTTTACCATCGAGCAATTCATAAGGGTCCTGCTCCGCGGTCAGCGGCTGCCCGTCCACGGCCAGAACAAAGTCGCCCTCCGAGACTTTTAAATTCGGCTGAGCCAGCGGCGCTTTCAATTCGGGATTCCAGCTTTCGGCCGTATAGATCCGCCGGATCTGCCAGCGTCCATCACGCGCGACGAGGTCGGCCCCGAGAGCGCTCGCACGTATCGTATCTACGGAAGGAAAATCCCCGCCGAAGACAAAGCTGTGACCGACACTCAGCTCGCCACCCAACTGATCCAACAAATAAGTGAGGTCGGCGCGGTGCCGGATATAAGGCAGCTGCGGCGAATAATATTTCCATACGTCGTCCCAGTTCCTGCCATGCAGCCCGGGATCGTAAAAATAATCGCGCTCATAACGCCAGCCCTCGGTAAAGATCTGTTTCCATTCATCGAGCCTGTTGAGCTCCATCCGGATATTGACCGCCACCGTCCCTTCTGTAGGGGACGGCGGCTTGGCGGTTGAAACGACCTTCCATGTGTTGCCGCTCCGGAACAGCATCTTCTCGCCGTTGGCCGATAGATGGACATTCCCCGCATGTGTGACGAATTCGTCGAGCTTTTTCGTCTCGAGCGTGAATTTGCCGATGTTACCATCGCCGGAGAGAATGAATACCGATCCTTTGGGCCCGCTGCGTAGCGACTGGTAGTTGCCGACAGGTACTGGTAAGGGCAAAGTGCGGCGGTCGATATTCTCGAAATCGATCAGAACGGTGGCCGCGTCCTTTTTGCCGCCGGTCTTCGCGGTCGTATCCGGCTTTGCACCCGTCTTATCCACACCTGCCGTATTCCCCGATTTTGTACTCGCCACGGTATCGGGTTCCTCGTCGCTCTTCAGCGGGAAGGGCGTCGGATCGTCCTTGCGCAGGACGGTTACATAAACCGCGAAATTCGGCCGCGAGAGTATCGTGCTGGTATTGGCCCATCCGGAAGCCAAACCAACCTCCGTACTTGCCAGGAAATATAGATGTCTTCCGTCACGATCCCATACTGCTTCGCTGGCATCGGCCAACGGATCGGAGAGCGCGGTGGCGTGTTCCGTCGTCACGGACCAGATCGTCACGCGGTGAAAATTGTTTGCGGCCGTTTTCGAATATACCAGCCATTTGGAATCGGGCGACCATGCCAGCCCCATCCCGCCTCTTTCGTTGTTGACTCCGCCGTCATCGGCCGTCGTGATCTTGCCCGTGGCGACCTCGACTATCCGGACCCTGGCCTTATTATCATCGAAGGCGATATATTTTCCGTCCGGCGACCAGGTGGGTTCCCAGGCCAGCTTCGACTCGCCGATCGCAATTTTCCGAGGCTCGCGGCTGCCCTCCTGGTCGGTGATATATAAGGCATAGCTGTCTCCACCCTTATCCGAGAACCAGGCGATCTGTCGGCCGTCTGGCGACCAGAGCGGTCTGCGGTCGGCCACATCGCTGCTATGAGTGAGGTTGCGAGCATTGCCGTTCTCCACGGGAATAGTAAAGATGTCACCGCGCGCTTCACCAAGGATGCGTTTGCCCGTAGGCGATAGCGACACGTCTTCAAAACGGGTGGTGACGTTCTCCCAGTGCGGTTCGGCCCAGGGGAAATCGCCGTGCACCGTGATGTTCACCTGCGTGGTTTTCCCATTGGAAGGGTCCAATAAAAACAGATAACCACCGCGCTCGAATGCCAGTTCCTTTCCGTTGCCCGTCAGCCATTTAATATCTCCTTCTTTATAGGACGTCACCTGCCGCAAGGCGCCACCGCCGGCAGGCGAAGTCCAAACGTTCATGATGAAATCGCGGTCCGATAGAAAGTATATCGCATCCCCCTGCCACACCGGGTGAATGTCCATCGTACGATCCGGATTCGGTATGGGCTGCTCGGTCAACGACGCGAGATCCAAAATTTCCAGCGGCGTATTCTGGCCTCCGCGATAGTGACGCCACTCGACATCCCAACGGCTGACGCGATCGATGACGATCTTCTTACCGTCCGCCGACAACGATCCATCCCAACCCCATGGAGCAGGCAACAACTCGGACGGGCCACCCGTCACGGCGACGCTCCACAACCGGCCATAACCCACCGGCGCCGTCCCGCGCGGAGTGCTGTACAACACGCGTTTCCCATCCGGCGTCCATCCGCGCGCGCTGGCAGCAGCAGGATACCAGGTCAGCCTTTTCGGTATCCCACCTTCCGCCGATACGACATATACCGTAGCGAAACCGTTGCGGTTGGACGTAAAGGCTATCCATCGGCCGTCGGGCGAAAAATGCGGATCACTTTCTACTGCGGGCGTGCTGGTGATACGACGGGCTTCGCCGCCATTCTTGTCGACGACCCAGATATCGCCACCATATTCAAAGGCCAGTTGCGTAGCGCTGAGGCTGGGCTGCCGCAGCAGACGGGTTCCTTGCGCATTCGCGCCAAAGCGAAAAAAAGTCAAAAGACAACTGAAAAAAACTAGCCTCACGATGAGGCCGGGGAGTCGGAGGGAGTTTAGGTTTGGCATAGTAAAATGTACGACAATTCCCGCATAACGATATACGCGAGCTATCTCCGTAACCCCGCGCGGCCTACTCAGACCCCAGGATACTCATTTTGGGATAACATCCAAAAACTAGAAAACATTCCAAATTTAAGACTATTCATTTACCCTTGCCTATTGAAAATCAATTAGTTATCTCTTAGCTTGGTCCTGGCATAAGATATCTCAGCTAAAATTTCAGTATCCGATGAACTTCCTTTACACGCGCAAGACGCTATGCAAACCTTCGCGCTAACGCGACCTGTTTTGAAGACGAACGCTCTCAACGGCAATTCCGCAGTCATCTTTCAGAATATTTTCCAGACATTGACGGGGCCCTCGGGAGCCTATCAGACGATCATCGGCGTTAGGAATATCGTCGGCACCGGACAATATCATACCTTTTTCGCCAGTCCCGCAAACTCGGATTTCAGCATCCGCGGCGGCGGGTCCGGTAGCACCTATACCGACGGTCCGAATGCCAACGATTGGACAAACCGCAGCTGGTACATCGGGACATTCGGCCGCAACTCCTCCGGGTCGGTAACGCTCAATTTCAATTTCTCCGATTACAACGGCAGCACTCCCGTTTCAACAAACACCTTTGCCCTGTTATATAACCCTACCAGTCGATATCGACGGCAGTATCCGATATTCGCCGATCAGGACTTTGGAAACCGTATCATCGACGTGCAGGGCAGGATCGTTAGCCGGATGGCCGACGCGCCTGGCAGTGTCGTCAATATTCCTGTAGACGGGCTGCAGAAAGGCGTCTATTTCGCGGAAGTGCTTTCCGGACAATCGAAATTTATCCGTACTTTCATAAAGAACTGATCATCCTTCACCACACAACTGCTTAACCATGTCAAAGATCACCTTCCTCCTCGCCGCGGGTCTCCTCGTGTTCTCGACGGCTGTCACGGCCCAACCCAATGCGCCAAAGAAACCGGCGCCCACACTCCGGTCTATCCTGCTCGCACAATTCAAGACAACCGACGATCAGGCCGACTGGTTCGTCCCGGTCATGAAGAGCATCCAGGGTATCACCGCGCAGCAGGCAATGTGGAAACCAAACGATTCCTGTCATTCGATCGGACAGCTGGTCTATCACATCTGGTTCTGGAACAAACAGTCGCTGGATAAATTTTATGGAAGAACGCCCGACAAATTCGATGGCAACAACGACGAGACCTTCAACGATTTCACCGAGGCCTCATGGGCTTCCACCGTCGCAAATCTCGGACAGGTGATGCACGATTGGGAAAAGGCGATCGGCGAGGCCGATGAGGCAAAATTGCAGACCTACTATTCTACTATCGCGCATATAAACACGCATACCGCCTATCACACCGGGCAGATATTGTATGTTCGCAAGCTGGCGGGAAATTGGGATTCCTCTAAGGGAGTGCACTAACGCCGGTATTCCAGTACGACGATGCCGC
>DASYSV010000322.1:0-4484 GCA_036010185.1 Puia sp. | reverse complement strand
GGATCGAACTGTTTCAGCATTTCGATCCGTTCGGGCATGCTCAGCGTGGTATCCTTTGTGCGTGTCATGAAAACGGCCTTCACACCCGCGGTCTTGAGTACTTTCCGGAGCTGTTCGGCGATGAGCAGGGTATATTCTTTTTCCAGCACCCTGCTTGTCCCGCCGCTGGCGCCCACGTTCTCGCCTCCGTGTCCGGCATCGATGGCGATCCTGAGCCGTTTGATATCGAGGGGGGGCTGACGGCGGATCCGGATCACCAGGTGGCGCCCGATGCTGTCGTAGGAAATGGCATAGCCCCAGTGCTGGGAGTGTTTCAGTTGGATATAGATCCGGAATACATCGTCCTCGACCTGCTCGTACCACGTATTTTTGATCTCTTTGGCGGTGTGCAGCTGTGTGATCCAGTTGGTATTGCTAGTCACTCCGAAAACGTCCACGGCCACCCGGGATGGATCGATCAGTTGCCAGCTGCGGTAAGGATAGCGATCGTCGAGCGCCAGCTGTACATAATCCGAAGCCGTATCGCCAAAGACCTGCATGCTGCCGGTCAGATGCGGGTTATGCGGGACGGGAAGATTAAGTTCTTTGTTCAATAAGATAAGACTGGTTTTCGCTATATAGGCGTAGTGCTGGGTGGAAAGTCTGACCTTGTAGTCCGTGCGAAAGCTGTCGACTACCTTCACAAGGATATTGGAGTCGAGAAAGCCAATTTTGGCGCCGCCCAGCCGGTCGTCGCCGATGCCATATTCCATGAAGGGGAGCTGTCCGGTGGTGCGTGCCAGCCAGACGCTGTCCTGGCCATGAGCCGCGAAGGCCTGCAGAAAGAGGAGTAGGATAATAAGGCCGGTATGCGGCCGTAGGGTAACTGTTCGCATGCTGAAAGATACGGCAACTCAGCCGGCCACCAAAAGAAAACGGCGCCCGGAAAACCGAACGCCGTCGTGCTCTCATGTATGACTCGCAGTACTACAGTGGATATCTATTGTCAGTGATCAGTTTTTCGGCGATCCTGCGTCTCGCGGCCTTGCTGTTGAAAGCATCCACCTTTGTGAACCGTTTCAGACCCAGCAGCATCATTCGTTGCTCGTCCCCGTCGGCGAAGGCGTTGATGGCGTCCTTGCCGGACTTATTGATGCTGTCCGCCGCATCGTATAGAAAGGTACGCATAATATCCAATTCAAATGCGGCGCCGTCCTCGCCCCGCTGATCCGCGAGTTTCATGGCCCTCAGCAAAGCACTCTCCGCCACGAAGGTCTGGATGGCCATATCGGCGATATTCATCAGTATCTCCTGCTCCTGCTCGAGTTTCATCATGAGCTTCTGCACCGCGGCTCCCGCCGTCATCAGGATCGCTTTTTTAAACTGCTGGATGATCCTTCTTTCCTTTGCAAAAGGCGTGTCTTCGCCACCTCCGAAATCGGGGATGCTCATGAGCTCCTTCGAAACCACCATGGCCGCGCCCATAATGTCCAGCCGACCCTTCATAGCACGTTTGAGCACCATGTCCACCGTCAGGAGACGGTTGATCTCGTTGGTTCCTTCGTAGATGCGGTTGATCCGGCTGTCGCGATAGGCCTTAGAGATGATGTATTCGTCGCTGAATCCGTTGCCGCCGTGGATCTGAACGCCTTCGTCCACGATGAAATCAAGTGTTTCGCTGCCATTTACTTTGAGGATGGCGCATTCGATGGCATATTCCTCGGCGGCGCCGAGCAGCGCCTCGTTAAAGGGTTTCCCTTCCGCGGCGAGTCCGACCTCCTTGTCGTCGATCAACTTCGCCGTGCGATAAAGAGCGCTTTCCGTCGTCCACATGCGGATGGCCATTGCGGCCAGCTTGTGCTGGATAGCACCGAACCGGGAGATGGGCGTTTTGAACTGTTCGCGCGTATTCGCATATTCGATCGAAATGGTAGTTGCTCTTTTAGCGCCTCCCAATGCGGCAGCGCACAATTTCAGACGACCGATATTCAGGATATTGAAAGCGATGATATGACCCTTACCGATCTCTCCCAGCAAGTTCTCTACCGGCACTTTACAATCCTGAAAATACAATTGCACCGTCGAAGAACCCTTTATTCCCATCTTATGCTCTTCCGGTCCCTGTGTAAAACCTTCGAATCCGCGTTCGACGATGAATGCGGAGAACTTGTCCCCGTCGATCTTCGCGAAAACGGTATAGACATCCGCGAAACCGCCGTTCGTGATCCAGCATTTCTGACCGTTGAGCAGGTAATATTTTCCATCGGACGTAAGCTTCGCCGTGGTCTTGGCGCCCAAAGCATCACTGCCGCTGTTAGGCTCTGTCAGGCCGTAGGAACCCTTCCATTCTCCGCTTGCTAGCCTGGGTATATATTTCTGTTTTTGTTCCGGTGTGCCGAAATACAGGATGGGCAGTGTACCGATGCCCGTATGTGCGGACACGCCAACGGAGAACGAGAAACCTCCTCCCAGACCCTCATTCACCAGCGTCGACGTAATAAAATCCTTTCCCAAACCGCCGTATTCCTCGGGAATGGACGCACCCAGCAGTCCCTGCTCCCCCGCCCTGGCGATCAGCGAAGGCATGAGTCCCGGCTCGAGCTTGTCGATCCGGTCGATGATGGGCAGCACCTCGGCATCCAGAAAGGCATTGCACATATCTTTGACCATCCGCTGCTCTTCATTGTAGTCTTCGGGAATGAACGTATCGAAGGGGGAGCTTTCCCTGATCAGCCATTCGGCTCCTTTGAGGGCTTGTGTTTTTCCAGTTGACGTGCTCATAGATAATAGTTTTGAAATGAAATGATCTATCGAAGATTGTCATAAACGACTTGTAGCACCTCTTTACAGATCTCGATCCGGTCGGCGGGCACTCCTTCCAGCGCTTCATTCAATGTCGCTTCGGCCAACTGCATCGTTTCTTCCTGCAGCCGCAGGGCCTGGCGCGTCAGATAGATCAGGTTGATCCGTCTGTCGTCCTGCGACGGGACCCGTTTGACCAGCTGTTGCCGCTCCAGGTTGTCCACCAGCCTCGTAATACTGGGTTTATCCCGAAAGGTGGCGCTGCAAAGCTCCTGCTGACTCTTACCATCTTCTTTCCAGAGATGATAGAGTACACTCCACTGTTCTATCGTGATCTTCAACCCTGCCGCATTGAACCTTTTTTGAAGGTTGCGCGCAATGGCCGTGCTCGCCTTGCCGGTGATAAAACTATAAAGCTCGCCCCTTCTGAATTGGTTGTTTGGCATACGGTTAGTTAAACAACTAATTAAAAGTACGGATTTTTTGGAACTACCCGAAAAGATCCGGGGTATTTTTTTCTTGTCCGAAAGGCCGTTCCGAGGCCCGTGGAAGTCCGTACATTCGGGCTATAAAGGGCCCCATGTCGGAACATTTCGTTTCTTTCCGGTCTTCGCGTTTTCATTATTCCCGCTGGGGCACGGGGCGCCGGCTCCTGTTCGCTTTTCACGGCTATGGGGAATCGGCGGCCTCATTCGGCTTCCTGTCAGCAGCGCTGGCTCAGGACTTTACGATGATCGCCATCGATATGCCTTTTCATGGGGAGACGGAATGGAAGGAAGAGATTTTATTTGCACCCCCGGATCTGCTGTCCCTGCTCGTTGACATTGCGTCGGAGCTTGCCGGCGGAAATGAAGAATGGACGCTGATTGGTTACAGCATGGGCGGAAGGGTCGCCTTGCAACTGGCCGAGCTGGCGCCCGAAAAGATCCGGTGGCTGGTTTTACTGGCGCCGGATGGTTTGCGCGTCAACCCGTGGTATTGGTTGTCCACGCAGACGAGACCCGGGAATGGTCTTTTCAGCTATACTATGCGACATCCCGGCTGGTTCTTCTTTTTGCTTCGCGCGGCTAATTATCTGCGCATGGTCAACCCCAGCGTTTACAAATTTACCCTGCATTATATCGACGATGCGGAAGCGCGTCGCCTCCTGTATACCCGCTGGACGGTAATGAGCGGATTCAACCCTCGTCCGGGGCCTGTCAGCGACATCGTTCGCCGTCGCCGGATACCCGTCCATTTGTTGTATGGCCGGTTCGACCGGATCATCCCCTCACAACGCGGACAGACGTTTCAGAGACGTTGCGCCCCGTATTGCCAGCTCACGGTGCTGCCCGCGGGGCACCAGCTGCTCCAGTCTAAATTCATGGAAATCATTGTTTCCGCGCTATATTTACCGATCATTTGATTCGTATGATTTGGCTGCTCGTCTTGCCGGTCGGTTTAATTTTCCTCGTTTATGCGGGATTGATCCTCGCGTATCACCGGGCATGGAAGGCCATTCCGGTATTCGTTCGACAGGCGGCGACGGCGCAAGCGACCATCACCGTGCTGATACCTGCACGCAACGAAGAAGCGAACATTGCCGGCTGTCTCGGATCCCTCGCAAGGCAGTCGTATCCGCGCGACCGGTTCGAAGTCATCGTGCTGGACGATCATTCCACAGATGGTACGGCGGAGACCATACGGTCGTTTTCGGGTGGGGG
>DASYSV010000320.1:0-6769 GCA_036010185.1 Puia sp. | reverse complement strand
CCCTCTGGACTATCTTACCGACTCCCTCGACATCGACGAAAGAGCCCGTTTCGAAGAATACGACAACGTCAAACTCATCGTCATCAAAACCCCGACGGAGAACAACTCCTTCAACGAAAGCGACGCGTACTACATCACCATCCCGATCTGTATCATCCTTACCCATAACCAGATCGTCACGGTCAACTCCTTCGAGAACGGCGCCATAAAAAAATTCCTCAACACCTTCCAGAACCGACACCACGACAAAAAGAACATGATGGTCCTGAAGGTCTTCGAAAAGATCACCCAGACCTTTATGGAGTACCTCAAGGAGATCAATCAGCGGCGCAACCTCATGGAACAGAAGCTCTACGCGTCCAACCGGAATGAAGAGCTGCTCGAGCTCATGAAGATCCAGAAAAGCATGGTCTATTTCGTCACGGCGCTTCGCAGCAATGAAATGCTCCTGCTCAAACTGGCGCGAACCAACTTCCTGGGTCTTAATGACGAAGAAAAGGAATTTCTCGACGACCTCGCGGTGGACATGTCACAGGCCCTGGAAATGGCAAACATCTATACCAATATCCTCAGCAGCACGCTCGATGCCTTCGCCAGCATTATCAACAACAACATGAATAATGTGCTGAAGCGGCTCACGTCCATCACGATCATACTGTCCCTTCCGGCCCTGGTCACCGGCATCTACGGGATGAATGTGCCCATTCCCTATTCCGATTCGCACTATGCCTTTTATATCCCGATCCTGCTGTCGGTCGGTATATCCATCATCATCAGCTGGTATTTCATGAAGAAAAAGTGGTTCTAACTTATGCACAACGTCAGAGTATACGGTATCCTGATGGGTCCCGATAAACAGGTCCTCGTCAGCGACGAATATATCCGGGGAGGCTATTATACCAAATTCCCCGGAGGCGGGCTCGAATTCGGCGAAGGTACGCGGGACTGTCTCAAACGCGAATTCAAAGAGGAAATGGACCTTGACATCGCCGTCACCGATCACCTCTATACAACGGATTTCTTTCAAATGTCCGCCTTCAATTCGACGCAGCAGATCATTTCCATCTATTATTTCGTGCAGGCATTGGAACCGATCCGTGTTCCACTACGAATGAAGCCCTTCGATTTCGACGAGCAACAGTTAAAGATATACGAAGAAAGGAAAGAGATCGAAACCTTCCGCTTTATAGACTGGGAGGATCTCAGTGAAGAGAGCGTGAACCTTCCCATCGAAAAGATCGTCGTCCGTCTTCTTAAGACTAATCTTCGGTAGGATCCTCCGGCGTCGGCAGCAATAATTCAAGGAATTTCAGATCGAGCCACCGGCCGAATTTAAATCCCACCTGCCGGAAATGCGCCACCTCTTCAAACCCGAATGAGCCATGAAGACGGAGGCTCGATATATTGGATGCATCGATCGAGGCTATGATGGCATGATATCCCTGCCGGCGGGCTTCGTCGATCAGGGGCCGTATCAGGAGTTTACCGATGCCTTTGCCCCGCTGGTCCTCGGCAACATAGACGGAGTTCTCGATCGTATACTTGTAGGCCGGCCAGGCGCGGAAAGGGCCATAGCTGCTAAACCCTATGACCCGCCCGTCCTCCTCGGCGACGTATACAGGGTAACCGTCCTTTATTTTGGAGGAATACCACTCCCTGCGGGCTTCCATCGTGTGCGGTTGATAGGAATAAACAGCCGTCGTGTGAAGGATAACATGGTTGTAAATATCGAGAAGCGAGGGCAGGTCTCGTTCGGTTGCCTGTCTGATGGATATCATCTTTTCAATCTTAATTTTTCGATCATTTCTTCCCCGAACCCCTCGGCGGTGATGCCGAACCCGGTAACGAGAAGCCCTTTTTCTCCGCCCGTCGATTCGATTGCGTAAACAACGGCCTCATCGGCAGGATCGCTCTCTCCTTCAAAACGATAGAATTCGGTGATCCGGAAATCATCCGGTCTCAGCGCCAAAGACGGACCGGCGCAATGCAGCTTATCGGCTACGATGTTGAAGTCGATATTGTATCCCCGCTGTTTCAGGCCTTTCACGGCCTCAGCTACCGTATCATATACATACATGACTGCAATTTACGAAATCCGCCCGATCCGCACCGGCCCGGAGCCCGCCACTCAATCGACCAGCTGATGCGTCTGCTTCACGACCCCCATGACGAAGGTGCTCTGCACATGCCCGATATTTTCCAGCTGTCCCAGTTTATTGACATGAAAATCATAATACGCATCCATGTTCTCGACGGCTATCTTGAGCATGAAATCGAATTCTCCCGAGATTATATAGCATTCCGTTACCTCGCTGAGCTCGTTCATTGTCCGGATGAACCGCGCTCCCGATCGTTTATTGTGCTCCTTCAGCGAAACATAGCAAATTGCCAGCAACCCCTTTCTGACCTTCGAATGATCCAGCAGCGTGGCATATTGGCGGATAATGCCGGTTTCCTCCATACGCCTGATCCGCTCGTGCACCGGCGTCGTGCTGAGATGCACCTGGGCTGCGATCTCTCGGACCGTGATCTTGGCGTTCGCCTGCAAAAGCCGGAGGATCGCCCGATCCTTTTCGTCCAGTTCGACCGGGTTATTAGCCGTAGCCGGTTTTTCTTTTTGACCGTCCTTTTCCATGGTTGCCGTAGTGTTTTATCCTACAATATAGTCAAAAAGTACAATTCTGTTCCAAAATTGTGCACAATTGATATATTTTTGTTCTATCATCATATCTTTGACGCGTAAAACCGAATAACAGTAAAACCTAATAACAATGTCAACAAAAACGCAGAGCATCGATCTGAAGCTCCCTTATAAAGTGAAAGATATGAGCCTCGCGGAATGGGGCCGCAAAGAGATCCGTTTGGCGGAAGCCGAAATGCCCGGCCTGATGGCTATCCGTGCCGAATACGGCAAACAAAAGCCGCTCAAAGGAGCACGCATCGCCGGCTGTCTCCATATGACGATACAGACCGCCGTTCTCATAGAGACCCTGGTCGAACTGGGCGCCGAGGTACGTTGGAGCTCCTGCAACATCTTCTCGACGCAGGACCAGGCCGCTGCCGCCATAGCCGCCGCAGGTATCGGCGTATTCGCCTGGAAGGGCCAGACGCTGGAAGAAGCCGATTGGTGTATCGAGCAGACGCTGTTCTTTGGGAGCACCGACCGTCCCCTCAACATGATCCTCGATGACGGAGGTGATCTCACCAATATGGTTTTCGACAAATATCCCGAGCTGGTACAGCATATCAAGGGTCTCAGCGAAGAAACCACCACCGGTGTTCATCGTCTGTACGAGCGGATGGAAAAAGGTACTCTCCCGATTCCCTCCATCAATGTCAACGACTCCGTTACCAAATCCAAATTTGATAACAAATACGGCTGTAAGGAATCGCTGGTGGACGCCATCCGCCGCGCTACCGATGTGATGATGGCAGGAAAGGTCGCCGTCGTAGGCAGCTATGGCGATGTCGGCAAGGGTTCTGCCGCCAGCCTGAAAGGCGCGGGCTGCCGCGTTATAGTGACCGAGATCGATCCCATCTGTGCCCTGCAGGCCGCCATGGACGGTTTCGAAGTGAAGAAGATGGTCGATGCCGTTAAAGAGGCCGATATCGTCGTTACGGCTTCAGGTTGCCGCGACCTCATCACCGAAAAACATTTCCGCCTGATGAAAGACAAGGCCATCGTCTGTAACATCGGCCATTTCGATATCGAGATCGACATGGCATGGCTGAACAAGAATTACGGTCATACGAAAGATACGATCAAACCGCAGGTCGATGTCTACAACATCGACGGCCGCGACGTGATCATTCTGGCCGAAGGACGACTCGTCAACCTGGGTTGCGCTACGGGACATCCCTCATTCGTGATGAGCAACTCTTTCTCCAACCAGACACTGGCGCAGATCGAGTTGTGGACCAACCACAGCAAATACGAGAACAAGGTATACGTTCTGCCCAAACATCTCGACGAAAAGGTAGCCCGTCTGCATCTGGCGAAGATCGGCGTACAGCTCGACGAGCTGACGGACGCGCAGGCCCAATATCTCGGCATTCCCAAAGCCGGGCCGTTCAAACCTGAACATTATCGCTACTAATCCCGGGCTTTCGCCTGTTAACATTAAGAGCCCGCTTCTTTCGAAGCGGGCTTTTTCGTATCTTTTAAGGGCCTTTCATTCCTCGCATCACAGCCGCAGGAAACCTCACATCCGCCGCCGGAGACCTCACTTCCCCAACACCTCCGGATTGAAAACACCACAAGGCCGCCCTGCGTCGGGCCCGAAACCCAGCGCAGCGATCAGGTTATCCGCAGCCATACTCGCCAATCCATGTTGTGCCTCCTCCGTGGCCCCTGCGGTATGCGGTGTGAGGATGACATTCGGAAGATCGCGCAATCCTGGCTCGATGACCGGCTCCGCTTCGAAGACGTCGAGACCTGCGCCGGCAAGCGCGCCACTCCGCAACGCCGCAGCCAATGCCGTTTCGTCGATCAGACCGCCGCGGGCGATGTTGAAAAGCATGGCCGTCGGCTTCATCAGGCGCAGCTCCGCGGCTCCGATCAAATGATGATTTTCGGGCGAGTACGGCATGGCCAGGACTAAGAGATCGGCCTCGCGCAAAACATCTTCCCGGGTACGATAAGCAGCCCGGCATTCCACCTCCAAACCGGTATCCAGCCGACGACGGTTATTATACAGCACATTCATGCGAAAACCGACGGCCCTCCGGGCGATGGCCTGCCCGATACGACCCATACCGAGGATGCCGAGCGTCTTGTCGCAGAGATTGCTGCCGAAAAAACGGCTTGCCATCGCCGTTGCCTTCCACTCGCCGCGTTCCACCCAGAACGCCGCCTCCACCAGACGGCGGGCGGTGGCTATCATCAGACCCCAGGTGAAATCCGCCACAGTCTCGTCGGCCGGACCCGGGGAATTCGTTCCGATGATCCCCGCACGTGTCAGTGCCGCTACATCCACGTTGTTAAAACCCGCCGCAGACACGCAGATGGCCTTCAGACCGGTATGCCCCTGCAGGACCCTGTCATCGATCTTTTCGCCCCCCGCCACGATAGCGCCCTTCATCCCGCTCAACGCGTCATGCAACTGTTCCGACGTATAACGAGGCCCTTCGTTTACCATCACCTCGAAATATTCCCGGAGACGGTCCACCACATCGGGAAATAGAGGCCTGGTTACAAGGACTTTGTCTTTGGTTCCGCTCATATAACATTTCATTAATAAACTACCCGTATAATCGCGGGTCTATAAATTAAACAACATCTCCTGACTAAAACGTAAATGTATGAAATACGTAATAACACTCTTGCTCCTTATCGGCGTAGTGATCAATGGTCTTACCGGTTATCGTTTTTTTCGTACCGCGTCCTATGATCTCTCAAGCCTCCTGATCGTCGCCAGTTATTTTTCTATCGTTTTCAGCATCTATGTACTGACGATGGGCAAAAGGAAAACGGCATTCGAGTAAATGCATCCGCATACCTGAAGACCCCGGCCAGATGACCGGGGTCTTTTGTTGTGCGCCCGTGCTCCGCTTTTGGCATTTCCCCGCAACTTCCTTACATTGTCGCTCCGGCCGTCGCCAAAACCCACATTATGAGAATCTTCCCGTTCAGATGGTTCAAGAACGTCTCCATCGCCAAGAAACTTTATTTTACGGTCGGGATCATGGCCCTCCTCATCGTTATCGAGCTGATGGTCCTTTTCTTTTCCATTAATACCCTTTCTTCCGTCCGCGCCTATGTCGGCGGAGAAGGCCTCTGGTCAAAGGCGCAGAAAGACGCGCTCTACCAGCTGCTCAAATATGCGCGGACCCGCGACGAACTGGATTATGTCAAGTTCGAAAACTTCATGAAGGTCAACGAGGGCGACCACATGGCCCGGATCGAGCTCAGCAATCCCAGTCCCGATTTCGATCTGGTCAAAAAAGGTTTCATAGAAGGACGGAACGACCCCGGCGATGTCGCCGGAATGATCCATCTGTTCAGATGGTTTCACTCCAACGCCTATATCCAACGGGCCATCGTCGCGTGGACAAATGCCGATTCGGTCCTCTCCGATTTTATGACCCTGGGTCGACGGTTACACACCGTGATCAACACCGCCCCTTATTCGCAGGAACACGTGAACGCCATTTTGGATGAGATCGATCCGTTGAATGACCGGCTCACCCCGCTGGAAGACGAGTTCTCGTTCGCGCTGGGCGAAGGCTCACGCTGGCTGGAAAGGGTCATCCTGCGGCTGCTTTTCTTCGTGGCGCTATCCGTGGAATGTACGGGGTTGCTGCTCGCCATCACCGTCAGCCGCGGTATCCAAATAGGTTTACAGGAGATACTGCTGTCCGCCCGAAGTGTGACTAGAGGGGATTTCAGCCGGAAGGCAAAAGCCTATTCCACCGATGAGATCGGCACCCTGGCCGAGAACTTCAATTCGATGGCGGCCGAGCTTCAACGGCTCGAAAAAGAGAACAGGGAGGTCAATAGCTCGCTGGAAAGAAAGGTGCGACAACGTACGTCGGAAATGGAAAGCAAGAATAAGGAGCTGGAGCAGTTTGCCTACGTCGCCTCGCACGACCTGCAGGAACCCCTGCGTACCATCTCCGGGTTTGTGGATCTTCTTCAGAAAGATTATGGCGACCGGCTCGATGACAACGGGCATATCTACCTGAACTATCTTTCGCAGGCGTCGGACAGGATGAAGACGCTCATCAAGGACCTGCTCGATTACTCACGTCTCGGCCGGGAGAAAGAGGC
>DASYSV010000305.1:0-8677 GCA_036010185.1 Puia sp. | reverse complement strand
CATCGTTCTCATCATCATGACGGTAGTCGCTACCCTGAACCTCGTCACCTGTCTCATCATCCTCGTGCTCGAACGCACACATATGATCGGTATCCTCAAATCCCTCGGCACCACCGATTGGTCCATCCAACGCATCTTCCTGTATGAAGGAAGCATTATTACCCTTTTCGGTATCGCGCTCGGTAACGTCTTCGGTCTGTCGATCTGCTGGCTACAGGAACGGTATGGCTTCGTCACATTGCCGGAAGAGGCTTATTTCATCTCAAAGGCGGAGGTAAAGCTGGAATGGTGGCATTTCCTCCTTGTCGACGGGGGTACCTTCCTCATATGCTTCCTCGTCCTCATGATCCCCACTATCCTCGTCCGCAGGATGAAACCCGCCCGGGCTATCCGGTTCCTTTAGGCGCCGCCATGTGCGATAAATGAGATAACACGATCCCGGTCGCCACCGCCGCATTCAGCGACTCCGCGCCGCCAACCCTCGGTATCCTCACCCGCCGGGTAGCCAGCCCCAGCAACTCGGGCCCTATCCCCCTCGATTCATTTCCTACCACTATAAATCCCCTCTCTATCTCGCCCATCCCATACACACTCTCCCCCTCCAGCACGGTGGCATACACCGACACCCCGGCGCGCCCCCGGATCGATGCAGCCGGATCGCCATAGATCACGGGCACCCGTCCGATACTGCCCATGGTCGATTGAACCGCCTTTGCATTATAAACGTCGGCGCAGTCCGGAGTACAAAGCACCGAAGCGACCCCGAACCAATCGGCCAACCGAACGATCGTGCCCAGGTTGCCGGGGTCCTGGATACCGTCCAGCACCAGGTGAATGCCGGTGCCGGATTCAACGTCCCCGAATACGGGCTTCTCGAACACCGCTATCACCTGGTTGGGCGTCGTCAGCGCGGACAGCCTCCCAAGCTCGACGGCCCCCACCGTTGTGAGCACCTCCTTCCCCAATCCGGCCGGCAATCCCTGTATCCACTCCGGCAACGCGTAGATCGCCCTGGGACGCATACGGGGCACCGCCAGCAGCTCTTCGGTGATCTTGGGGCCTTCCACCACGAACACCCCCTCGGCATCCCGGAATTTTTTATGGCCCAAACTTTGAATATATTTGACCTGCGTTTTAGTGATCAGCATTGCATTTCGTTTAAAAAAATTTCCCTGGGTTGTCTAATTCCTCTATGTTCCGGCGCCGGCAATTTACATCATCTTTCCCTACCCTTGCATTGCTGCTGCTCACGCTGGCCGGGAGCATCTTCTCCTGCACCGTTCCCCGGCACTACCAGTACGGCAAACCCTTCGTCTTTTCCGTCAATATAAAAGTAGAAGGCAGCCTCCGCAAAGACCAGAAGAAGGATCTGGCGCAAAAACTGTCCAACCAGCTGGACGATAGCCTCCGTCCCCAGATCATCTCGATAGCGGGCATCTACGACCGGGTCATGTATCCTCCCGTGTTCGACACCGCCAACCTCCGGCGCTCCATCGGTTTCATGGTCGCCCTGCTCAACGCCAACGGCTACTTCATGCCCGTCATCAGGGATACCATACGCAGGGATACGGTCACACCAGGGAAGAAACATCCCGAAAGGAAGGAATACCGCGTCGCCGTCAATTTTATCGTAGACCCCGGCAAACAGCTGCTGCTCGATTCGGTGGGTTTCAATCTCTCCGCACCCGCACTCCAGGCCCTTGCACTCGAGACCAGCGGACAGACGCTCCTAAAGAAAGGCAGCCCTTATTCCAACCAGCTGCTGGCGGCCGAACGCGAACGGCTCGCCGGCGTGTTCCGCAACAACGGTTATTACTATCTTTCCCGCGAGGATCTGAAAGTCGTCGTCGATACGGTCGTGTCCGCGCTGATCGACCCCAATCTCGACCCCTTCCAGCAGGCGGCTCTCCTCGCCCGGCTCAAACAGAACAGGGAACACCCCACGATCAATGCGGTCGTGGAACAGCGGGCCGTCAAGGATTCCAGCCACCTGGTCAAATACCATATCGGTCACGTCACCGTGTATCCCGATCTTCCGATCATCCTCGAAGATACGATCACGGTAAGCAGGATAGATACCAACGCCGCCAGGGGTTTTTCCAACATTTCCCGGGCTGACAAGTTCAAAACCTCCACGATCATCAACAATATCTTCGTCCGGCCCGGTAACCTCTTCCGCCAACAGGACTATATCCGTACGATAAACCGCTTTAACCAGATGGGGGCCTGGGCGCAGGAATCGATGACCTTCCTGCCCTCCGATCTCTCCGATTCCATCCTCGATGTCACACTCAGGCTGTATCCGAATAAAAAATATTTCGTCAACGGCGATTTCGAGGTAGCCCGCAATACCAACGATATCGTCACCGCTACCAACCTTTTCGGTATTAATGCCAATCTGGGTCTGCGTAACCGCAATACGTTCCGGGAGTCGGTGCTCAGTTCGACCACCCTGCGTGGCGGCGTGGAATTCGGCGCCGATTTCATCCAGAACACTCAGGCCAGTATTTCGCATACCATCTCCTTCCCCCAGCTCCTGCCGAAAAACCTGCTCCGTTACCTGCCGAGATTCATCCTCAAAAGAAAAAGCCAGCTCGACAGCCTCCATTCGGTATTCAATATCAATGCCTCCTTTGTCGACCGCCGCCAGTTCTTTACGATGCGCTCGATCAACGGCTCCTTCGGTTATGAATGGACACACGGCAACAAATCCTGGCTCATTCGCCCGATCAATATCGAATTCACCCAGGTCGACAAGACCGATAGTTTCAACAACTATCTGCTCAGCAACCCTTCACTCAATCTGGCCTTCAAGAGCGGATTGGTCCTCAGTGCGCAGGGCGTCTACAAGTCGTTGCACAAGGTGGGCAACCATACCGATTTTCTCTCGCTCAGCGGCGAATCCAGCGGCGGACTTTTCGGGTTCATCAAAACCCTCGATGAAGGCCCGCTCTGGCGTTACATCAAAGGTGAAGTAGACTATCGGCACCACATCGATTACAGACACACCCAGCTTGCCTTTCACGCCTATGCCGGCGGGGGTTGGGCGTATGGACGCGAAGGCAGCCAATGGGAACAGACGCTGCCCTTTTACAAGGCGTTTTTCGCGGGAGGTCCCAACAGTATGCGCGGGTGGCAGGTGCGACAACTGGGTCTCGGCTCATCCAAGTTCTATGATACGGCCGGACACGCGTCAGGCACGGGCCCGTTAGACCGGTTCGGAGATATCCAACTGGAAGGAAATGTCGAATGGCGGTTCCGCATCGGCAGCGTGTTCGGCTTCCCGCTGCTCAGCGCCCTCTATGTGGATGCCGGGAATATCTGGAACCGCCATGTACTGGTCGATGCCAACCAGAACACCGAAGAAGCCATGAAAGGCAGCGATTTCAAGTTCGATCGCTTTTACCGCGAGTTCGCCGTGGATGCGGGGACCGGTCTGCGTATCGATTTCGATCTCTTCATCATCCGCCTGGACTACGCCTATAAGATCAAAGACCCGCAGCGAATGGATCATAGCGATACATGGTTCTATGATATGCGGCTTTTCGACGGACAGTTCCAGCTCGGAATCGGTTACCCGTTCTGAGCCACCCCGCTCCCAGCCCCTCCCGCCGATCCGCCAAACTTCTCTTTGATATATCCCTCCGCCGCCGCCATCGTCAACGCATCCCCGACCCTGAACTCCCCGATCCGCGTCCTGCGCAACGCACTCAAATATCCTCCGCAACCCAGCGCAGCTCCCAGGTCATTGGCCAGGCTTCGAATATACGTCCCCGTTGAACAAATCACCCTGAAGTCCAGCTCCGGCAGCCGGAATGCCGTTATTTCGAATTCCTTGATCACCACCGGCCGCGGCTCCAGCTTTACCTCCTTGCCCTTGCGCGCCAGCTCGTACACCCGCTTACCCCCGACCTTGATAGCCGAATGCGCGGGCGGCACCTGCATGATCTCTCCGACAAACCCGCTCCCGATCACTCCGCGCACGGTATCGGCCGTCACCGCCCCGACTTCCTTCACATCGCACGGTTCGCTCTCCAGGTCATACGTAGGCGTTCGCGCACCCAACGTGATCGTTCCGGTATACTCCTTTTCCCGCGCCATATATTCATTGATACGCTTGGTAAATTTTCCCGTGCAGAGGATCAACAGACCCGTCGCCAGCGGGTCCAGCGTTCCCGTATGCCCGATCTTCCGCGTCCGGACCATCCCGCGCAATTTGCGCACGACATCGAAAGAGGTCCAGTCCAGCGGCTTGTCGATCAGCAACACCTGCCCCAGCTCGAATACATTTACTTCATCCATGGGCGCAAATATAGCTATATCGCCTGTCTCGCTTTTATCTCTAAATATTTATTCACCGCGTGTACCGTCAGATGTTGAGGCGTCGTCAGGATCGTTGCGATACCATGCTGATTCAGCTCTTTGACCATCAACCTCTTTTCATAGGCAAATTTATCGGCGATGGTCTTGATATAGATATCTTCGATGTCGCGGGCTTCCGTATCCCTGATCTGCTGTAGCTCGGTATTCTCGAAGAAAACCACCATCAGCAAATGCTTCCGCGCGATGGCCCGGATATACGGCAATTGCCGCCGCAGCCCCGCCAGCGATTCGAAATTAGTGAACAGGACGATCAGGCTCCGCTGCGTGATCCGCGCCCTCACGAGGGCATAGGCCTTTTCGAAATCGGTCTCCTGCCAGTGCGTCTTCTGGTTATACAGGATCTCCAGGATATGGCTCATCTGCGTCGACATCCTGCCGGCCGGTAAAAAGGTAGCGATCTGATCGGAAAATGTCAGCAATCCCGCCTTATCCTGCCGGATAAGCGCCACACGCGACAAGACCAGCGTCGCATTGATGGCATAATCCAGCAAGGTCATCCCGTCGAAGGGCATCTTCATCACCCTGCCCTTGTCGATCAGGCAATATATCTGCTGGCTCTTTTCGTCTGTGAAGGTGTTCACCATCAGCTGCCCTCCTTTCCGCGCCGTCGCCTTCCAGTTGAGATTGCGGATATCGTCTCCGGTGACATATTCCTTGATCTGTTCGAATTCGAGACTATGCCCAAGTTTGCGGATCCGTTTTACCCCGCTGTCGGCGAGGTTTTGCGATGCGGCCAGCAATTCGAATTTTTTCAGCTCCTGGTACGAAGGTAAAACCCTTACCGTCATTTCCGCCTCTACGATCTTGCGCCGGATCAGCAACCCGAATGGACTCCTGATAAAGACGTTGATGTTATGGAAAACATATTCGCCCCGCTCTTTTGGCCGCAGGACATAATCCAGGTCACGGGTCTCTCCCGGTTTCAGGTCGGCATCGAGGGAAAAATTCCTTTCCTGCAATTGATCGGGCAATTCGTCGATGATCCGCAACCTGACGGGAAAAGGATACCCGTTGTCCACCCGAAGATGAACGGGGTTGCTGTCGCCGTTGCTCATGCTCTCCGACAGCAGTCGCCGGACCTTAACGGGATTCCTCCGGATAAAAAGCACGAGGTAGTCCAACACCGTTACCACGACAAAAAATAACAAAAACAACTGCGCGATCCTGAACAGGAATTCCGCCCCGTAGGAAAGCACGAACAAAAAGATCACCCCGGCAAACAGCCAGTACCAGCGGCGGGCGAGGAACAGGGATTTATAGAATCTTTTCAGCATGGTTATCTCGGTATCTCTATCGACTGCAGGATCTCGGTGATGACTCCGTCTACGGTGGTGCCGCCCATTTCGCTTTGCGGCGTCAGTACGAGACGGTGCCGTAACACGGCGGGGGTGATATAGACGATATCCTCGGGGGTGACGAAGTCCCGCCCACGCATGGCGGCAAGGGCTTTCGACCCGTTAAGGATCCCTATGGATGCCCGCGGCGAGGCCCCGAGGAAGATGGAATTGTGATTCCGTGTGGCATTGACGATGGTAGTGATAAGACGGATCAGTTTCTCCTCGACATGCAGACCACGGACCTTATCTCTCAATTCCTGTATCCGTGCGGCAGTCAATACCGGGCCTACCGTTTCGATCCGCTGCTCGCCTTTCATCCCGTGGTGATTGGACACGATATGAAATTCCTCCTCCTGGGAAGGATAGCCGACCTTGATCTTGAACAGGAATCTGTCCAGTTGCGCCTCGGGAAGATGATAGGTGCCTTCATGCTCGATGGGGTTTTGGGTGGCCACGACCATGAAGGGGGGCATGAGATGATACGTCTGGCCGTCCACGGTGATCTGCCGCTCCTCCATGACTTCGAACAAAGCAGACTGGGTCTTGGCAGGCGCCCGGTTGATCTCATCAATGAGTACGATATTGCTGAAGATCGGTCCATGCTTGAATTGGAAATTGCTATCCCTCGGATTGAACACGGAAGTGCCTATGACGTCGCTCGGCATCAGGTCGGGGGTGAACTGTATACGTGAAAAACCCACAGAGATGACCTTGCTGAGCAATTTGGCCGTGAGGGTCTTGGCGACACCCGGCACCCCTTCGATGAGGATATGTCCGTCCGCCAGGATACCCGCCAGCAGGAGCTCTATCATCGCTTCCTGACCGACGATGACCTTGCCGATCTCCGTTTTCAGCTGTTGTACCGCCATATCCAGCGCATCCAGGTCCGTTCTCTGTTCGAATAGATTGTCTTCCATGTTATGAATGTTTATAAAATGCTTCCAATTGACGATGGAATTCCATCAGCTGGGCGTCCGGCACATAGGCCGCCAACGGCAGCTGCCGCATATACCCCACCAGCCACTCCAACACGGACTTTGGATACCCCGTCCGGTAGGCCAGCCGATCGACGAATCCGTCCTCCTCCAACGTCGCAGTCATATGATAGCGGGTTCGCACCTGCTCCTGGAAATGCACCGTCATTTTCATCGCCAGGTTGTGGTTGTCACGCCGCTGATAATACAACTGCCCGATGGTCCGGACGAAATCCAGCGATGTATTGCGCGGTGGGACGATCAGCGGGACCATCCGCTGCCGGCGTTTGCTGTCGAAGAGATAGATGATCAGGAACAGCAGCAGCAACAGCCAGAAACCCCAGCGCAGCGGGGGATTCCTGGAGAGAAAGTTGAACAGCGGAAAACCTGCCGATCTCCGGTCATAACGGAAATAATCATCCCAAACCACCTCCTTCACCGAAGACGGGATATATGACAACGCGCGTTGATAATAGGTCATATTCTCTTTGTGCAGCAGAAAGAAATTGGAAAAGGCCAGCGGCGCGAAGTGCAGAAAGATGGCCCCTCCGCCCTTATAGCGGATTCGAATGAAATCCGGATGGCCCTGGGCGTCGCGTCCCAATATCGAAGTATACTGCGAGTCCAGCGCTGTTACCGAGTTGGAATAGGAATCTCCCGGATAGGAATAAGAATGATAACCGGTGTCCATGGGATCGTACACGCCCAGTGTCAGGCTATCCGGTTCGGATGCGAACTGTTCATCCGTGGTCGCATGAACGCTCAGATTATGGAGCAGCGATTCGCTGATGTGGTTGGCCGATATGAATATCTGGTTGCCCGCACCCACGAAGTTCATCATCCAGGTGACATCCTCGTCTTCGGCGATCAACCGCGAACAAATAATGATATAGGCTTTGCGCCTGTAAGGCGATGCAGTGGAAAGCAGGCTGGTCTTGTTGACCGACACTTCCGCGTCCGGGAAGAGATCCGGCAGGGCCTCGAAAGCCACCTGCGTCCCATAAGGGATATCGTCCTTGCGCCACAACGACAGACGCCGGTTCAGCTGCGGCTGTTTCGTTGCGCACGAACTTAAAAGCGCGATCACCGGTATCAGGGGTATGAACCTTCTCATCCGGGTAAGGTTTTATCGAATTCCGTAAAATATCCGTGGAGACGCCGGAAGCTGTCCTCGCTGAGACCGAACTGCCCGTAACACACTTTTTCATAGGCATAGGTCAAAAAACGGAAAGACGCTTCCTGCGCAGTCCCGTTCAGCTGACGCAAATATTCCTGGTTGGTCGCCCGCCCGTTCAGGCGGATCAAACCCCGCTCATCCAACCGCCTCAATGTTCGCAGATAGCTGTAACGCACAGCCTGTGGATAATCCCCGGTGTCCATCGATTGTTGCAACCGGCGGTCAAGGTCCTCCTCCATCACCGGCTCATCGACCACAGGGGTTCCGCTGCCACCGGACCGTTTCGCCCCGCGATAGAAGATACCCAACTGGTTCTCGGTCACGATCCTGCCGATGGCATAGAGCAACAGCGCCCCGAGGATTATATAGATACCATAACGGAATGCGCTGCTCGATAACAACCGCGAAGGCCAGGACGGCATGGGGTCGTCTTCCTGCCGGACCCGCTTCCAATAATGCGGGTCATTGGCATAAGCAAAACCCGGAGCCGATTTCCACGCCCGTACGACGCTGTCGGGAACGGTCCGCGCGACCAAAGAATCGCTCACCACATCCTCACCATGAGCGGATGCCGCCTTGTCGACGCCCGTAACATACGCCGTGTCGTTCCGGAGGGTGACGGAACTCCCTTGCCCGGCCCCCACTACCACGGTATCGGCTACCGTCGTGTCCGTCGCCTGGCTGTCGTTCTGGGCGGCGACGCGAAGACAGGAGAACAGGATGGAAACAAGGAACAGGATCCCCGTCCGGCGTAGAGACATCATAGCGATCGCATTTTTTTCTCCAGGCGTATGGGATAAACGATA
>DASYSV010000609.1:0-10638 GCA_036010185.1 Puia sp. | reverse complement strand
GTCGGCCCACGTACCGATCCACAAGTTGCGATTGTGATCCTCGATCACCCGCAACACATAGTTGCCGCCGATGCTGTTCGAATTGGCCTGATCATGCAGGAAATGCTTGCACCGCTCGGTCTTCCGGTCGAAAAGATTGAGCCCTCCTCCATCCGTGCCGACCCACAAGTTGTTTTCGAGATCTTCATAGATGCACAGCACATGGTTGTCGCTGAGACTATAGGGGCTGCTGTTATGCCGGAAATGCGGGAACTTCCGCGTATCCCAGTTTACGAAGTCGATCCCACCTGAGAAGGAACCGATCCACATATTCTTTTTTGAATCCCGGTAGATCGTATAGAGCGAGTTCATCCCCAGGCTCGATGGGTCCACGTCGTCATGCAGGTAATGATGCATGCCCCCCGCGCTATCCATCACGACCAACCCATTATTTTCCGTGCCGATCCAAAGATTGCCTTCCCCATCCTCCCCCAGCGAGTTGACCGTCGTGTTGGTGACATAGTTAGGTCCGGGCTTATCGTAGTGCGTGAATCTTCCGGTGATCCGATCCAGTTGATCCAGCCCCGTATAGGTGCCGACCCACACCCGGTTATGACCGTCCGCCCGGAGGGAAGCAATATTGTCGTCACCCAGTGTACCCCGGTCATGGGGATCATGCAGGAATCGCCAAACGGTCCACGTCTTCGGGTCCAGCCGGTTCAGCCCGCCTCCATAGGTTCCGATCCATAAATAATGTGAGGGCCCCTCGCAGATCGCTTTGATGTAATTGCTGGACAGACTATTCTTGTCCCCTTCCCGATGTACGAAATGCTCGAAATGACCGGCTGTATCCATCCGGTTCAGACCACCATCCTCCGTACCCACCCATAGATAACCTCTGCTGTCCAGCAACAGACAAAGTACCAGGTTGCTGGAAAGACTCGAAGGATTCTTCGGGTCATGCTGGAAATGCGCAAAGGCATCGGTCTTTCGATCATACCTGTCAAGTCCTCCTCCCCAGGTGCCGATCCAGAGATAGCCGTTCGCATCCTCGACAATTCCCGTTATCTTGTTATTGCTGAGACTTCTGTCATTTTCCAAACGATGCTTATATACGGTAAACGTATACCCGTCATACCGGTTCAATCCTTCCCTGGTCCCAAACCACATGAATCCCCGGCTGTCCTGTAAAGTACAGGTGACATTGCTGTGCGAAAGACCCTGCAGCGTTCCCAGATGTTCAAAAGAAAGATGCGCAGACTGGCACCATGCGTCCATTGACAGGAGCAACAGTAAAGGGTACCAAAAATGGCGTTTCAGAGCAAGCATACAATAGGCAGACGGGGTTAGGTTGAAAACGCCCGCCAGGGTTATTTATTGCGGCCTAAGCCTACCCATTTACCCCCAGCACCCTCCCTGCCTGCTCCCACATACTTAGAAAGGTTGATCATCAACACACTACACAATATGATCGCCAGCCCCAGCAGCTGCAGCGGCGTCATCTCCTCCCCCGCGAAAAAAACCCCCAGCAACACTGCCACCACCGGGTTGACATACGCATGTGTGCTCACCTGCGTCGCCGGTCTCACCTGCAATAACCACACGAACGCACTGTACCCCGCCAGCGAACCCAACGTCACCAGGTATACGATCGCAAGCCATGAAGACATTGGTACCTGTCGCACCTGGAAACCCTTCCACTCGCCGCTGATCAGGCTCGCCACCACGAACACCAGCCCGCCTAGTAACATCTGCCAACCGGCATTCACGGAATTCGAGACCGGAGCACTCCGGTATTTCGAATAAAGCGAACCCGCCGCCCAGGAGATCGACCCAAGGATCAATATTCCAAGCGCAAACATTTCCATACCCTTTATCCCACCCCCCTTTCCAGCCCCGTCGCCGAACAACAGCAAAACCCCGACAAAACCCATGACCATCCCGGCGATAGTACTCCGGCTGCGAAAATTCACCCGCCACATACGCCTGTCCAGCACGACGAACCATATCGGACCCGACGCCAAAAGGATGGCCGCGAGACTGCTCGGAATATATTGCTCACTCCATATCAGGACCCCATTCCCTCCGCACAATAACAGGAATCCGCTTACAAAGGCGGGCCCGATCGCCTGTCGCGAAAACACTGGTTTACCCGTCATCAGACACCAGGCCAATAACAACACCCCGGCAGTCAAATACCGAAGCACCCCCACCATCATGGGAGGAATGTGCTCAACCGACAGCCGGATAAAAAAATAGGTCGAGCCCCAAACCAGGTACACTGTGGCGAATGCGGCAACCACCTTCATCGCAGGGGCCGGCCGTTCGGTACCCCCGATCACCCCCTTTTCCGTTTGATCCGGCCGTTCGGTACTATTCGGCATGCGCAGGTTTTTTCGAGACAGCAACACCCACCCTTCTGCGGCTGCTCAGGTAATGAATGACTTTATGCTCCAACCAGTGATGCAATGGCACCAACCCCGCACCAAGCGCAATCTTGATCAGCAGGATCTTCCACGGCTCATCTCCCGTCACCACCTGGATAGGCCGGTCCGCAAGCAGGATAATGAACTCGAAAAGAAAGATAAAGGATAAAAAGCCCAACGCCCGGATCACGGATAAAGATACCGACAGACGTCCGAGCATCACCAGTAAAATGAACAGGGTGACAAGCCCCACGGTCAAACCCATGTATTGTACATTGTGCCGGTGCTCTATCCGTAATTCCTCCTCCCGCGCCTGCCGCTCCCTGCGGCGATTGTCATTCTCCACCTCCAGCTTCATCAGATCGGTGGTCCGGCCCTGTGTCCGGAGACTGTCCCGCTCGGCGGCCGAACGGATCGTACAGGTCAGCGCATTCTTAAAATCCCCCGTCCTTTGGTATAGATCCTCCAGCGTATCGGTGCTCTCCGCTTCCCATTCCAGCTGCGCTGCTCCGGCGGCCTTGGCGAATGCCTTGTTGTAACAAACGATCGCATTGGAGTAATCGCTTCGCTTCACATAAAAATTACCGAAGGCCTTATAAAAATCGTATTGGGTCTCCGGGACGGTCTTATTCACCACATCGGGCTCCGCAAGATGGAAATAATACAAGGCGCTGTCGTTCTTCCCCTGCTCGCCATAAGCCATACCGTATATCTGGTGGATATAAAACCCGAAACCGAGCTGGGTAAGGACGTCCACAACCCCCTGTTGCGACCGGAGATAGTTCAAGCCCTTCGCATATTCATTGTCGTGAATATACATACTGAAGATGCGGAAATAGCTGTTGATCTTGAGCAAAGGGAAATGCAGCGTGTCCGCAAGACGGATGGACCGTTCGTACATGTCCATCGCCAGTTCCTGCTGCTTATTTTGTAAAAACAGATCCCCCAATCGATATTCATCCGCGGCCATCCGTTGATCCCACACTTTTCTGTCGAGTCCATAGACCTTTATACGGTAATCGATAGCCTTGTCGTATTCATGGATACCTTCGTAAAAGTTGTCCATAAGCGCGTAGCTGTCCCGAAGAAGAAAATCGTCATGGCTTTTTTCGGCGACATCCATCGCACTCAGGTAATTCCGCAAGGCGAGCAACATTTCGTTCATGCTCTGGTATACCTCGCCCATCGAGCCGTACGCCCGTTCCTTCGCGGAGTCGTTCTCCGTATTCATAGCCACCGACAAAGCCTGATTGCTGAAAGACAAGGCCTTCATATTGTCCCTCCTGTATTCCCAGACATCCGACAAACCGCAAAGACTAAATACCAGCTGCTTGTCCAGCCCGTTGTCCCTGGCCAGCTGTTCGCTCTGGTGGAAATTCATCTCCGCCTGAATGAGGTTGTCCGCAAGCCCGGCATTACGCATGTACAATTGTCCCTTCAGAAGATACGCCTGGGTGATCAGCAGACGGTCCCTGCTCATTTGTGCTACCGCGATCCCCTGATCGGCATATTGCTTCGATTGGGCCATGTCTACACTCGAGAAGCTCAGGACCATCAGGAAATGCATCTTGTCGGCGGGTGTCTGCGCCGCTGTCAGCTTTTTCTTGATACTGTCGGTAAAAGGATCTCCCGGATCCCGGGAGAATAGCCTCAAAGAGAGGAAGATAGAAAATAGGAGAAGACAGGACGGTAAATATCGGTGCAGCATAGCATTGGTTTAATAGACTGCCCAAATATACCATCCCGGACGCCAGTCCGGATGATCCTTCAACATATTATAAAAAACTAATAGTTTAGGTGACCTGACGCGTTGGTATCAATAATTCACGGATATCCACGTCAAGGGCCAGCGCGATCTCCCGAAGTAGCCTTAAAGTAGGCTGAAATTCATTGTTACAGATCCTTGTAACACTGTTGGGAGCTACGCCGACCCTGATCGCCAAATCTTTATGGGAGATATCTCTCTCAGCTAAGACTGCTTTGATCCTGTTGATTTTAAGCTTTTTTTCCATTTCCGGGGCGGTTTGAGGGGCAAGACAATTTAGGGCTTTTCTGGTATTCACCAATAGACTTAACCTTAGATAAACTTCTAGGAATCAATGTTTTCGATTTTACCAGATACGTAATTGATATTTTTCGATCTGTATGAAGTATCATAAAATAATTGTTACGTATCTTAAAAATTACCAGGATTTTTTTGCCTTTTCCCAATTGCTCCCTGCAAAAAATCGGCCCGCCCCACCACCACAGGGTCAGAAATTACAACCTTTTTCGTTATTCCCTGCATCTATCCTGCAGTGATTTTTTCCACCCACCCTCCGATCCCCTACGTTTACGCCACAATCGCCCTCCACCTCACCTCCCCCGGCCGTCATCTCCTTCCTATCTCCCCGATGAACTGTCATCCAACCGACCCACCCCTTCCCCGACCTCAAATGATCCCGCTACCTCTCTCGAATGATTCCTCCATCTCCTTCGAATGATCCCCCTACCTCCCTCGAATGATCCCGCTACCTCCCTCGAATGCCCCCCTCCGCCCCCGCAAATAAATTTTTTCGGTACGAAAAAATAAATGTTATTTTGACAGGAATTCGCAACTCACCATATGAGAAAAAACCTTGTGATAGGAGTAGATTATGGCACGGATTCCGTCCGATCCCTCCTGATCGACGCAGCCGACGGTTCCGAAATTGCCTCCTCCACCTTTTATTATCCCCGCTGGAAAGACGGGAAGTTCTGCAATCCCGCCGACAACCGTTTCAGACAACACCCCCTCGACTATATCGAAGGCCTCGAATCGACGATCAAAGACTGTCTGCAACAGGCCGGACCCGCAGCAGCACGGTCCGTCAGAGCCATCTCCGTGGATACCACCGGCTCCACTCCGGTAGCCGTAGACGCTTCGGGTACCCCGCTGGGCCTTCTCCCTGGCTTCGGGTCCAACCCCAACGCACTCTTCGTGCTGTGGAAGGATCATACATCCGTGAAAGAGGCCGCTGAGATCAATGCTCACGCCACGAAGACACCCGTTAATTACCTTCAGTTCGTCGGCGGTGTGTACTCCTCCGAATGGTTCTGGGCCAAGCTCCTTCATATACTTCGCATGGACGATGACGTTAGAAAGGCCTGTTACTCCTGGGTCGAACACTGCGACTGGATACCCTTCCTCCTCACGGGTGGAAAAAGCGTCTCCGAAATGAAACGCGGCGTTTGCTCCGCAGGACATAAAGCTCTCTGGGCAAAAGAATTCGGAGGCCTCCCGCCCGATGAATTCTTCTCATCGCTCGACCCATTACTCAAAGGTTTTACATCCCGTCTCTTTACCCGGACATATACCTCCGACCAGCCCGCAGGGCATCTCTGTGAAGAATGGGGTCAACGCCTCGGCCTGAGCACGGACGTAGTCATCGGAGTAGGAGCCTTCGACGCGCACATGGGCGCAGTCGGAGGTCAAATCGAGCCTTACCACCTCAGCAAGGTCATGGGAACCTCCACCTGCGATATGCTGGTCGCTCCGCAGGAAGAAGTTGAGGGCCTCCTCGTCAAAGGCATCTGCGGCCAGGTACCCGGCTCCATTATCCCCGGCATGATGGGAATGGAGGCCGGACAATCGGCATTCGGCGACGCCTATGCCTGGTTCCGCGATCTCCTGTCATGGCCATTGCAACAACTGGTTCCCGATGCCGCGAAGTTCATCGATAAGATCATCCCCGAACTTAGCCGTCAGGCTTCCGTCCTCCAACCCGATCCGGATGCGCCGCTCGCCCTCGACTGGTTCAATGGCCGCCGCACACCCGACGCCAACCAGATGCTGAAAGGAGCCGTCACCGGTCTCAACCTCGGTACCGACACACCCCGGCTATTCCACTCCATCGCCGAATCCACCTGCTTCGGCGCCAAAGCCATCGTTGATCGCTTCATCAGCGAAGGCATCCCCGTAAAAGGTCTAATCGGACTTGGAGGAGTAGCCAAAAAATCGCCCTTCATCATGCAGATGATGGCCGATATCCTGAACATGCCGCTCCGTATTCACGCATCCGAACAAACCTGCGCCCTGGGAGCCGCCATGTTCGCCGCCACCGCCGCCGGTCTCTATCCGAAAGTAGAAGACGCAATGGCCGCCATCGGCCAGGGCTTCGACAATACCTACACGCCCGACAAAGACCGGTCCTTCATCTACGCGTCGAGATACGAACAATATTCCCGTTTGGGCGCGTTTATCGAAAACACTACTCAATCCCACGATTCACAAAGGTCTGCTCATTCCGATGCAGCCTCCATCCAAATTGCCGACCATGTCTAAATCGAAATATTCTCACATCCAGGAAGAAGCCTACGAAGCCAATATGCAGCTTCCCAAACTCGGCCTCGTCCTCTTCACCTTCGGCAACGTCAGCGCGGCAGACCGCGGCCTTGGCGTCTTCGCCATCAAACCCAGCGGCGTTCCATATGACGATCTTACGCCGGAAAAAATGGTGATCGTCGATTTCGAAGGCAAGACCGTAAAAGGAAAACTCCGGCCTTCCTCCGACACCCTCACCCACGCCGTTCTGTATAAACACTGGGAAACCATCGGCGGCATCGCGCACACCCACTCGACCTACGCTACAGCCTGGGCCCAGGCCGGACGCGATATCCCCATCTTCGGCACTACCCACGCCGATCATAATACGGTGGATATCCCCTGCGCCCCGCCGATGCACGACGAAATGATCCTGGGTCATTATGAGTACCAGACCGGCTTCCAGATAATGAACGCCTTCCGCGACAAAGCGCTCCGCTATCAGGAGGTGGAAATGGTCCTGGTGGGCAATCACGCCCCCTTCACCTGGGGCAGGACGGCCGAAAAAGCCGTCTATAACAGCGCCGTCCTCGAGACCGTCGCCCGCATGGCCTATCTGACCGAACAGATACGCGCAGATGCGCCACGCCTCAAAGACTCGCTGATCAAAAAACATTACGAACGCAAACACGGTCCCGACTCCTATTACGGACAATAAATATTTACCACCTACCATGGATCTAAAAAAACTCGAAGTCTGGTTCGTCACTGGCAGCCAGCACCTCTACGGAGAAGAAACACTCAAACAAGTAGCCGAACACTCCAAAATAATAGCCAAAGCCCTCAACGACTCCCCCGATATCCCGGTAAAAGTCGTCTTCAAGCCGACCGTCAAGTCGCCCGAAGAGATCTACCACACTTGCGTAGAGGCCAACAACACGGCAACCTGCATCGGCATCATCGCCTGGATGCACACGTTCTCCCCCGCAAAAATGTGGATCGGCGGTCTGCGCATCCTTCAAAAACCCCTGCTCCATCTGCATACCCAGTTCAATCGCGATATCCCCTGGGACGCGATCGACATGGATTTCATGAACCTGAATCAAAGCGCCCACGGAGACCGCGAATTCGGATTCATCATGACACGCATGCGTCTCGAACGCAAGGTCGTCACCGGCCACTGGCAGTCCCCCGAAACCCTCGACCGCATCAACGCGTGGACACGCGCGGCGGCCGGCTGGCACGACTGGCAGGGCGCACGCTTCGTCCGGTTCGGCGACAACATGCGTCAGGTGGCGGTCACAGAAGGCGATAAGGTCGAGGCCGAACTGAAATTCGGATACTCCGTCAACACCCACGGTGTCGGCGATCTCGTCGCGACCATCGCCTCCATCTCCGATAAGGCCATCGATACGCTGATCGACGAATACACAGAAAAATATTCGCTGGCAGATTCCCTCCGCAAAGGCAAAACACAACACACCTCACTCCGCGAGGCCGCCCGCATCGAGCTGGGTCTGAAAACCTTCCTCGCGGAAGGCCACTACAAAGGCTTCACCGATACCTTCGAAGACCTGCACGGTATGGTCCAGCTGCCCGGCATCGCCGCACAACGCCTCATGGCCGCAGGATACGGTTTCGGTGGCGAAGGCGATTGGAAAACGGCCGCCCTCGTCCGCGCAATGAAGACGATGGGCACAGGTCTCCCGGGCGGAAATTCCTTCATGGAAGACTACACCTACCATTTCGAGCCCGGCAATAACCTCGTGCTCGGCGCCCATATGCTCGAGATCTGCTCCTCCATCGCAGACGGCACCGTGTCCTGCGAGATCCATCCGCTCGGCATCGGCGGCAAGGCCGATCCGGTAAGACTGGTCTTTAATTCCGCCGCCGGCCCGGCTATCAACGCCTCTATCGTCGATATGGGTAACCGCTTCCGCCTCCTCGTAAACGAGGTCGAGGCCGTCGCTCCCACCCACAACCTGCCACGACTCCCCGTCGCCCGCGTACTCTGGAAACCCTATCCGGACATGCAGACGGGCTGCACGGCCTGGATACAGGCAGGAGGCGCCCACCACACCTGCTATAGCCAAAACCTTACTGCCGAACATATGCGCGATTTCGCAGATATGGCCGGCATCGAGTTTGTCCTGATTGGAAAAAAAACCGATCTTCACCAATTACGCAACGAGCTTCGCTGGAACGAGGCTTATTATCACCTTAAATAAAACGTCTGACTCGCAACGATATTAACCAAATTAACCCCTGACCCCTAACCCCCAACCATATTCGCACAAAAACGATTGCCCATGAACAGCAACCTGGTCTTCTCCGACAAGCTCGTCTTTCTTATTTATTTCCTCATCGTGGCCTTCTACGGCATCTGGATCTATCGCCGTAAAAGGAAAGCCACCACCGATACCAAAGACTTCTTCCTTGCGGAAGGCTCCCTCACCTGGTGGGCTATCGGCGCCTCGCTCATCGCTTCCAATATCTCGGCGGAACAATTTGTGGGGATGAGTGGCGACGGCTTCTTCGCCGGCATAGCCGTGGCCTCCTATGAATGGATCGCCGCCGTGGCGCTCATCATCATCGCGGTCTGGTTCATGCCCGTCTATCTCAAGAACAAGATCTTTACGATGCCCCAATTCCTGAAGATGCGCTACAACGAGACCGTCTCGCTGATCATGGCCATCTTCTGGCTGCTGCTCTACATCTTCGTCAATCTTACCTCCATCCTCTACCTCGGCGCCGTCGCCATCAACGGCCTCCTCGGCGGCGAATACCTCCATACGGTCATGATCGTACTGGCTATCATGGCGCTCCTGATCACCCTCGGCGGTATGAAGGTCATCGGCTACACAGACGTCATCCAGGTCAGCGTACTCATCATAGGCGGCCTCGCCACGTCCTATCTCGCCCTCACGGTGGTTGCGAAAAGCTTCGGTCTCGGCGACAGCGCCTGGGCCGGCTTCACGGCCATGATGAAGGACGCCCCCGAACACTTCAGGATGATCTTCCACAAACCGACCGCCACTTCGAGCCAGCTCGATATTAATAAATATCTCATCCTGCCCGGTCTCGCGATGTACGCCGCCGGTCAGTGGATCGTCAACCTCAACTACTGGGGCTGCAACCAATACATCACGCAACGCGCACTCGGCGCTAATCTCCAGACCGCCCGCACCGGCATCCTGTTCGCAGGGTTCATGAAGCTCCTCATGCCCGTCATCGTCATGCTCCCCGGCATCGCCGCCTTCGTCCTCTATAAACATGGTCATCTCAATCTGGAAGGAGGTAGCAAGGACTACGCCTATTCCGCCATCCTGGGCTTCCTGCCCGCCGGTCTGAAAGGCCTGGCCATCGCCGCCCTCACCGCGGCCATCGTCTCCTCGCTCGCCGGTAAGGTCAACAGCATCTCCACGATCTATACACTGGACATCCATAAAAAATACTTCGACAAAGCCGCCGACGAACAGAAAATGGTATGGACCGGCCGCATCGTCGTCGTAGTCGCCATGATCGTCGGCATCATCTTCACCTGGACCGACGTCCTCGGCATCAGCGGAAAAGGTGGCTTCACCTTTATTCAACAATACACCGGGTTCATCAGCCCAGGCGTTTTCGCCATGTTCCTGTTCGGTATGTTCTGGAAAAGGACCACCGGCACAGCCGCCATCGCCGGCCTCATCGTGGGCTTCGTCCTCTGCGTCTTCTTCAACACGAACGCACCAGAGGTGCTGGGCCATAATACCTGGCTGTACACAGCATACCCCACCCAGATAGAACAGAACGGTGCCCTCGTCACCGTCTGGCAGATCCCTTTCCAGGTGTGCATGGGGCTTGCCTTCCTGTTCACCGCGCTCGTCATGATCGCCTTCAGCCTCGCAGGGCCGAAGATCAATCCGAAGGCTTTCCAGATCGACAAGAGTATGTTCAAGCTCCAGCCCT
>DASYSV010000605.1:0-16493 GCA_036010185.1 Puia sp. | reverse complement strand
TCCGTACACGAAGTGCGTTCATTTTATTATAGGACAGAGCGGCGATATCTTCGCCGAAAATGGAGATGGTGCCGGCATCCGGCCATTCCAACCCCACGAGACATTTGATCAGGACGGACTTACCTGTCCCCGATTTGCCGAGAATGACGAGATTTTCGCCTTTTTTGACATGAAGGTCGACGCCCCGAAGGACCTCATGGTCTTTGAAGGACTTGACCAGCCCGCGGATGAGGACGACGGGTTCTTCATCGACTGAAGCGAGCGCAGCGGTTTCGTCGGGCTGGACGCTTGTGTCGGGTGTGGGCTGGGGGGCGATTTCGGGCTGTGTGGCGATTTCGGGCTGGTCGCTGGCATCGGGCATGGCCTGGGGGTCGATGTCGGGCTGGTCGCTGGTGTCAGCGGCAGGGATGGGGACCGTATCGTTTTTTATATAGTTCATAATAGATCGGTGATCTGGGCCGCCAGCATATCGATGATGAATACCGCGATCGATGAGGCTACTACGGCACTGTTGGCGGCAAGGCCTACACTTTCCGTACCGCGACGGGCGCGAAAACCTTTGAAGCATCCGATGATGCCGATGACGAACCCGAAGAAAAAGGTCTTTATGACGGCCGGAAAGATATCGAGGAACCCCAGATGGCTAATAGCTGCCTGGAAGAAATGCCGCAGCGTCGATGTATCGTGGATGTTCATCGCAAGCCAGGCTCCGAGGAAAGCGACGATATCGGCGATGATGGTCAGCAGGGGGATCATCAGGGTAGTGGCGACCGTGCGTGTCACCACGAGATAACGGAAGGGGTTGATCGCGGAGACCTCCATGGCGTCGATCTGCTCGGTGACACGCATCGAGCCCAGCTCGGCTCCCATCCTAGAACCCACCTTACCGCAGCAGATGATGGCCGTGATCACCGGACCGATCTCGCGAATGACCGATACCGATACCATTCCCGGTATCAGCGAGATGGCGCCGAAGGCGGCCATCGAGGGCCGGCTCTGGATGGTCAGCACCACGCCCATGATGAAGGCTGTGAGACTGATGAGGAAAGTCGATTTATATCCTACAAGATAACATTGGTAAAAGACCTCCCGCCATTCGTAGGGCGGCACAAACACTTCCCGGAAGAACCGGAGCATGAAAGCGACCAGGTCGCCGGCGCGATGGAAATAATCCCGGAGCCTTGTTCGCCGATATCGGTTAAGGATGGGTTGCATACAAGGTATTAAGTTCAAATCTCACTCCAAACCGGCCTGCAGGCTGGAATCCCCAACGGAAAAAATTGGCACGCCGTTCAGAACCCAAAAATTGTAGAACTATTTCCACATTTCTTCCCCTGTATCTCCCTCTATAAACACTTATTTTTGTTCCTAGCCTTATCGTGGACCTAACCTTTATCGTCATACTTTAATCACTGTATGGAGAAATGATACTGATCGTCGACGACAAACCTGAGAACATCTTTTCGCTCAAGACCATTTTGGAATTGCATTCCTTTCCCACGGATACGGCTTTGAGCGGCGAGGAAGCGCTGAAGAAGATACTTCGGAATGCCTATGCTTTGATCATCCTCGATGTACAGATGCCGGGTATGGATGGGTTCGAGGTAGCGGAGGCGATCAGCGGCTACAGTAAGGCCCGGGATATCCCTATCCTTTTTCTCTCCGCCGCCAGCACGGATAAAAAATTCATAACCAAAGGATATAGCGCCGGTGGCATGGATTACATCACCAAGCCTATCGACCCGGACATCCTTCTGCTGAAAGTGAAGACCTTCTATAGGCTGTATGAGCAAAACCGGGAATTGAATCAGATCCAGGCCAGCCTGCGCAGCGAGATAGAGTTTCGGAAAAGAGTAGAGGGCGAGCTGCAAACGGCCGTCTTGAAGCGGGACGAATTCATCAGCATCGCCAGTCATGAGCTCAAGACGCCGCTCACCACGATCAAGGCGTATGTACAGTTACTGGATCGCAGCATCCCGGGGGACGAGCCGACGAGGATGTATGTAGAGAGGGCCCTCGTGCAGGTGCAGAAACTGGATCACCTGATCGTGGATCTGCTCGATCTCTCCAAGATAGAAAGCGGCAAGCTCAAATTCAATAAGAAGGAGTTCTCGTTTGAATCCACGCTTTCCAACGCGGTGGAGATGATCCGTCAGACTTATCCCGACTACCATATCGTCCGGAAGGGCGGGGCGGAGGTCGAATTGTACGGCGATGAAGTGCGGATCGAGCAGGTGATCATCAATTACCTGACCAATGCCGTCAAGTATTCCCCCAACGTCAAGGAGATACAGATAGAAGCAGCCGTCGAACCGGCCGGGCGGGTATCGGTGTGGGTGAAAGATTTCGGCATCGGCATCCCCAAGGATCATCAGTCGAATATTTTCAGCAAATTCTACAGGGTGGATGAAACGTCCGGGCAGTTCCAGGGGCTGGGCATCGGGTTATACATCTGTGCGGAGATACTCCGAAGACACGACGGCGACTATGGCGTCGAGAGCGAGCCGGGGAAAGGTTCCACCTTTTATTTTTCCATACCTACGAACAACAGGACGACAACCCCTTCATAACGTTATGAATAGTACATCGAAACCAAGGCTCTTACGTAATCTGCAGATCGGTTTCGGCCTTTCGCTGCTGATCCTGGTCGTCACGTCCGTCGCGTCCTATAGCAGTATCAGGAACCTGCTGCTCGGCTCGCGCCTGGTGGATCACACCGACTCGGTGATCAGTGAGCTGAATATGACACTGTCAACATTGAAGGATGCAGAGACGGGTCAGCGCGGCTATCTGCTGTCCAACGACACGGCCTTTCTCCGTCCATATTGGGGAAGTCGCGAACGCTCGCTGATGCTTCTCGATAGGGTCCAACGCATGACATTGGACAATCCCATCCAGCAGCAGAATTGCAAAGAGTTGAAGGACCTGATCTTCAACCGGCTCGCGATCATGCAGGAGGTGATAGAAGAGAAACGAAAGACCGGCTCGTACACCGCGACCTCGTTGGAGAAGGGTCGCGAATACATGAATGAAGTCCGGGACGTCGTACAGCGCATGCAGGACGAGGAACACCAGTTGCTGGTGATCCGGACGGAAAAGGTAGAGTCTTATGCCAGCTATGCGCCCGTACTGATCATTGCCGCCGACCTGATGGCCATGCTGCTCACGGTATTCTTTTACGGACGTGTTCACCGGGATTTCCTGGAAAGACATCAATTGTATTCCGAACTTGAGGGTAAGGAACGCGACACCGCGCGACGCATCGAGATCATATCGGGTATAGCCGACCAGATCTCGGAAGGTCATTATCAGACGCGCGTATCGGACGAGCAGAAGGATGCGCTCGGCGGGCTTTCGGGGGCGCTTAACCGGATGGCAGAATCGCTGGATTCTGCATTCCGTCTGTTGTCCGATAAGGAATGGATGAAGGCAGGAATGGCGCGTCTGTCCGAAGTCATGGCCGGCGAGACGGGCATGCAGCACCTGTCGACGCAGACGCTTGCATTTATCGCCGAATATGTCGGCTGCGAAGTCGGCGCTTTTTATGTCCTGGACTCCGGCACGGGTTTGCTTGGATTGTCCGGCAACTATGCGTTGGCGGCAGGTGGCAGGAAAAGCTTCCGGATAGGGGACGGGCTGGTAGGCCAGGTAGCCGCGGAGGGCAGGCGGATACTGTTCACCGATCTCAGGCCCTCCGATTTCGTCATCAGTCTTGCCGCCGGAGATATCCGGCCCAGGACGATCATCGCCTTCCCCATAGTCCATGAAAAAATCGTCACGGGCGTTATCGAGCTGGGGACGACCGGTGAGTTCTCCGTGCGTGAGCTGGAATTCTTCGACAATATCGCCGAAGCCATCGGAATGGCAGTCGCCAGTATCGAAAGCCGGCTTCGACTGCAGGAATTGCTGGAACAGACGCAGGCACAGACGGAAGAGCTCCAGGCGCAGCACAGCGAGCTGGAGGCCCTCAATCTCGAATTGGAAACGCAGACGGAGAAGCTGCAGGTCAACGAGGAAGAGCTGAAGGTGCAGCAGGAAGAGTTGCTGCAGACCAATCACGAGTTGGAGGAACGATCCCGGACGCTGGAAGAAAAGAACCAGCTGATCCTGATCCGGAACCTGGATATTCAAAAAAAGGCGGAGGAGCTGGCCCTTACTACCAAATACAAATCGGAATTCATGGCCAATATGTCGCATGAGCTGCGAACCCCGCTGAACTCCATCCTGCTGTTGTCACGGCTGCTGGTAGAGAATACGGGAAAGAACCTGACGGACGAGCAGACCGAATATGCAAGGGTCATCCAAAACAGCGGTCATGGGTTATTGCAGCTGATCGACGAGATACTCGATCTGTCGCGGATCGAGTCCGGGAAATTGCAATTGGAGCATACGATCGTATCGGTCCGGGAAGTGCTCGACGACATGCGCATGTTGTTCGGACCGATGGCCAAAGACAAGAACCTCCAACTGAATATCCTGGTGGACGAAGGCACTCCGGCCCAGATGGAGACGGACAAAATGCGGCTGGAGCAGATCTTGAAGAACCTGCTGGCGAATGCCTTCAAGTTCACTCATAAGGGATCGATCACGCTGCAGGTGCGTCCCTCCGGACGCGAGCATTTCCTCGAGTTCATCGTCCGTGACACGGGTATCGGTATCCCCGAGGACAGGCACCAGATGATCTTCGAGGCCTTCCAGCAGGCGGACGGGTCGACACGTCGCAAATACGGCGGAACGGGTCTGGGACTTTCCATCAGCCGTGAGTTTTCCCGGCTGTTGGGTGGGGAGATCAGCCTGACCAGTCATCCCGATGAGGGATCGGAGTTCATGGTCACCCTGCCGGAGTTCAAGACCGAAGCCGTCGGGGAACCGGTGGCCGGGTCCTACCCGCAAAATGCGAATGTGACAGGGGTGTCTGCCCAGGCGAGGCCTGTCGAAGAGGTGTCTTCCGGGCTTGGCTATACGCTGCCCGAAGCTCCCTCCGAAATACCCGATGACAGGAGCGATCTGCATGCCGGGGATAGGGTGTTGCTGATCGTCGAAGACGATACTTTTTTCGCACAGAGCCTCCTGGAATTCAGCCGGAAAAAAGGATACAAAGGCATCGTCGCGGTCAGCGGGGATACGGCCATCCGTCTGGCCCGGCAATATCAGCCGATGGGGATCCTGCTAGATATCCAGCTTCCGGTAAAGAACGGGTGGGAGGTCATGGAGGAGCTGAAAAAAGATCCGGGCACCCGGAGCATACCCGTCCATATCATGTCCTCCTTCGAAGTGAGGAATGAGAGTCTTCTCAAAGGGGCCGTCAATTTTGTCCACAAGCCGCTGGCAGTGGAAGACATGGAGGGCGTTTTCGGAAAGATCGAGAGTCTTCTCCGGCACAATGCCCGGAAGGTGATCATCGTGGAGGACGACATACGGCATGCCCAGGCCCTGGCCTATTTCCTGGGAACGCATGACCTGCGGATGGAAATAGCGCCTACCATCGAACAGAGTTCGGAGGTCCTGCAGAAGGACGGATTGCACGGCGTCATCCTCAGCCGTGAAAATGGAAAGGAGGAATCGGACACACTGGAGATGATCCGTCGGCACCCCGTGTTTGAAAATGTGCCGATCATCGTCTTTACGGGTATGAACACCACGAAGACCGAAGAAGCCCGGCTTCGGCAGTTTGCCGACAGTATCGTGGTAAAAACGGCTCATTCCTATCAACGGGTGCTGGATGAGGTGTCCCTCTTCCTGCATGTCGTCGGAGAGGGCCCGGGGAGAAATAATGGGAATGCGCCCGGCAGGCTGGGTGCACTCGATGAGGTGCTGAAGGGCAAGACGGTCCTGGTCGCCGATGATGACGTGCGAAATATCTTCTCGCTGACCAAGGCGTTGGAGCGGCATAAAATGCGTGTCGTCTCGGCTATGGACGGGCAGGAGGCGCTGACCGTCATGGAATCGGAGCCGGTGGATATCGTTCTCATGGACATGATGATGCCGGAGATGGATGGGTTCGAAGCCATTACCCGCATAAGGAGGAAGCCCCGGCAACGGAATTTACCGATACTCGCCGTGACCGCCAAGGCAATGGCGGGCGACAGGGAACGCTGTATACAGGCAGGCGCCTCCGATTATATATCCAAGCCCGTGGACATCGATCAGCTGTTGTCTTTATTACGGATCTGGTTGTATGAAAAATGAAGATGGAGATCAACCCCATACAAACCGAGGAACTGGAACTGCTGTTGAATGATATTTCTACGCAGTATGGATATGATTTTACCGAGTATTCGAGGGCATCGCTGCAGCGCAGGGTGCAGAGGCTGTTCGCCGTGGATAAATTTCCCAGTTTCGCGGAATTCCGGTATCGGCTCCGATCGGATGGCCATTATTTCAGTCGTTTTGTCGAGGAGATAACGGTGAATGTTACGGAGATGCTTCGGGACCCATCGTTTTACCGTACGTTACGGACCACCATTCTTCCGATACTGGCCACCCATCCTTTTATCCGCATTTGGCATGCGGGATGTTCGACAGGGGAGGAAGTCTACTCGATGGCGATCCTGCTGAAGGAGATGGGTATCCTGCACAAATCCCTGCTTTACGGGACGGATATCAATCCATTGGTGATCGACAGGGCGCGAAAGGGGATATTCCCGATGAGCCAGATGCAGAAATATTCCGAGAACTATATCCAGGCGGGCGGTGTGAAGGATTTCTCTACCTACTATACGGCCAATTATCACCTGGCTAAATTCGATTCCTCATTGACGGGCAGAATGATCTTTTCGACGCATAACCTGGTGTCGGATTTCTCGTTCAACGAATTCCACCTGATCCTTTGCCGGAATGTGCTGATCTATTTCGAGCGAGAGCTGCAGACGAAGGTCTTCAGGCTGTTCGATTACAGTTTGGAGAATTTCGGTTATCTGGCTTTAGGTTCGAAGGAATCATTGCGGTTCTCACCGATGGCGGGACGATACCGCCAGGTGGGCAAGGAAAAAATATGGAGGAAGGTCAGCGATGCAGGATAGATTATTGGTGATCGGGGGCTCCGCCGGGAGTCTGCAGGTAGTCATTTCCATCCTGAAAGGAATGGGGAAGGATTACCCCTGGCCGGTACTCATCGTGCTTCATCGCACGAATAGCTTCGAGTCTTCGCTGGAGGAGTTGCTCTCCAGCCGAAGCCATTTGTCCATCAAGGAGGTGGAGGAAAAGGAGCCGCTCGTGCCGGGAAGGGTGTATGTCTGCCCGGCGGACTATCACGTATTGCTGGAGCAGGATCATACGACCTCACTGGATTATTCCGAGCGGGTGAATTTCAGCCGTCCGAGCATCGACGTTACCTTCCGGTCGGCGGCGGATGTCTATGGTCAGGCGCTGATCGCGCTGTTGCTGTCGGGCGGCAATGCCGACGGTTCGGACGGGATGGCCTATGTCCGGGAGAAAGGCGGGATGATCCTTTTGCAGGATCCGCAGACTGCGGAAGTGCCTTATATGCCGCAGCAGGTGCTTTTACGGATGACAGTGGATGTTATAGCGTCTGCCGGGGAATTGCCTTCCCTGGTCCGGGGTCTTCCTTACAGATAGCTCAACCATTTGTATTCTGCCTGTCTGCTGCGTTTGTAGCCGTCGAACCAACGGCAAAGAGGGTAGAGGAGAAGGACGATGCCGATCCAGACCGTGTAGACCACCCCCAAACCGTATCCGTATCCTTTGAGAAGGGGGTTACCGGTTACCCAGTTGTTGACCGTGATCATGTCCGAAGCGGCATGACCCTGCCACATCGCGGCCAGAACGGCCAGACCGTGCAACGCATAGATGTGTACGATATAATAGAAAAAGGGGACGCGGCCGTATACGGCAATTTTAGACGTAAAGGAGTTGAGCGGTCCTTCGGCGAAGGACAAGAACAGGAAGCCCGGACCCAGCGTCATCAGTGTATACAAAAGGGAAGGGGGATACTTAGTGACGTTGAAAAAAGAAAGCAGGGTGTAGATCGCGCTTCGTTGCGAGGACCAGGGTGCGGGATCGCCATAGATGTTGACAGCCCGGAAGAGGAGGAAGCCCGCGATCGATGAAAGACCGAGGATAAGCAGCGTCTTTCTTCTACGGGCCGGGTCGACATCGGGTGCGTATAGACGGCCGAGGCAATATCCGAGGACGAGGATCCCCAGCCAGGGCAGGATGGGGTAGCCGACAAAGAAGCCATAATTGCCATAGAAGAAGGGTTGGAAGCGATGGAGCAGCGCCCAGCCGACCGCGGGGAAACCGTTGCCGCTGAACTGGATGGGGTCGAGGAGATTATGCCCGAAAATGAGGACGAGGGCGGTGACGAGCAAGGCCGTCGGGCGCATGCGGATGAGGGCCGACAGAATGATCATGCAGATGCCGAAAGCCCAGATGACCTGCAGGATATAAAAGGTAAAGTGGATGTTGAAGGTCCAGCCCAGAGTGACGATGAACAATTCTACGAACACCAGCCAGATACCGCGGGTGAGCAGAAAGAAGGATAAGGCGCGGGGCCCGTTCTTTTTGCCATAAAGCCAGGCGGCGATGCCTGCCAATAGCATGAATATGGGGGCACAGAAATGGGTTATCCAGCGGGTGAAGAAAAGTGCGGGGGTGGTATGTGTCAGATCGGTCGGATCGTAGAGATATGCGCTGTCATTAAAATAATCCCGGACATGGTCGAGTGCCATCAGGATCATGACGACGCCGCGGAGGAGATCGATGGACTGAACTCTTTGAGAGCGTCCGACGGGGGTGGCGACGGCTGCTGCGGAGAACGTTGTTGACATGGTGAGCGGTGTTTTTCACTGCAAAGATGGGATGTTCGCTGAAAATATCGATGTGCCAGACATGAAAATGCGGGTAGTCCAGACCTGCGGGGGCCGTGTCTGGTCGTGGTTTATTTCGCGGGTTCCACGCCCTGGCGGATGGCCATTTGGACGATTGCTTCCAGCTCGGTGATGTCGAAGGGTTTTTGAAGAAAATAATCGGCCCTTGCCTCGCGGGCCAGTTGCGTGACATTGCTGTTGGCGCTGAAAAAAATGACGGGGATCTCCTGTGTTTCCGGGGAGAGCTTTAGCAGGCGTGTGGCCTCGATGCCGCCTGGACCCGGGATCCAGTTGTCCATGAGTATGACGTCCGGTTGAAAATCTTTGACCAGGCTGACCACCTGGTTGGAGTTATTCAGGGTCTGCACGTCGAAACCTTTCTTCTTCAGGACGATGGTGCAGATCTGCAGAATGTCCAGGTCGTCATCCAATATCAGTACTCTTTTGTTCATAACCGGATATTACCACAAATATCTGCTATAAAATCTATGCCAGCAAATGGAAACCGCCTCCGGTGGTTGGGTGGGTACGGACGGGGCCCCGGTTCTTCTTACTTGCGGATGAACAAGGGTTTGAGCGTATACCAGGAAAGCGCCGGGAAAAAATGCATCGGGATGACCATGCCGGGGAAGAGATCCGGGGTCTCGAGGTTGAGCGGCAGCTTATAGGCGATAGGCACGAGCAGACTGGCAAAGCTAAGGATGGTGAACAGGAAGTTAAAGACGATCTCCCCCTTTTTCTTCAGGAGCCGATCCAGGACCGTGTAGCCGATCCCGGCGAGGATCCCGGCGACCAGGCTGGCGGCGATGATCTTCATGGAAGAGACGACTGCGGAGAAATCCGCCTCATTGATCTTATAATATACACGTGCGTAAAGGATGCCGGCGATCCCCGCCAGGACACCCGATACGATGCCGAGTATTAGTGATTTATTGAGCATAACAGGTTATTTGGTGACCGGAACGGATGCTTCCAGTTTGATCTGGTCGCTGACTTCTCCGCCGGGTTTGCCCACCTGAAAATCGTTGCGATTGACATTGAAGGCGCCCGTGAAGAGTCCGCCCGTAGCGGTGCGTTTGAAGGTAAATGGGATGGTCAGCGGTTTTTTTGCTCCATGCATATCCAGGTTGCCCGTAACCTGATAGCCGGATGAAGTTTTGACCACCTTCTGAGAAGTGAAATGGATGAGGGGATATTTTGCCGCATCGAGCCATTCATCGCTCTTCAGGTGTTTGTTCTGGAGGCCATTGCCGGTGTTGACCGAAGCCACGTCGATGGTCACATCGAATTTCGACGCGGCGGGGTTTTGCTCATCGAAGACGATGGACCCTTTGAAATCCTTGAAGATGCCGGATGCTTCGTCGGTGGAAAACGTGATGGAATGGCCGTCGGCTATTTTCCAATTGTCCGCGGAGACCAGGGTGAAAGCGCTCCCGGCCAGGATGAACACGGCCAGGAGCGGAGTGAATGCTTGTTTCATATCAGCTTTTTATAAATTCCGTATTGGCGTCGAGCCTTACCTCATCGCTGACGATGGTGGTCGGGAAGGAAGTCCCCACGCCGAAATCGGTGCGTTTGATGACCCCGGTTACCTTGAAGCCGGCGGTCGTTTTCTTACTCATCGGGTTGACGATCGATCCGTTGTAAACGGCGTCGAGCGTAACGGGTTTGGTCACCCCGTGAAAGGTCAGGTCGCCCGAGAGACGATAGGTCTTGTCCCCCGTCTTTGTGAAGGAAGTGCTCTTGAAGGTAAGCGTGCCGTATTGCGCGGCATTGAAGAATCCGTCGCTCTTGAGATGGTTGTTGCGTTGTTCGTTGCCGGTGTTGATGCTGTTGATATCGGCGGTGAACTCGATCGCGGCATCGGAGAAATCGTCTTTGGAAGCCGTGAATTTTGCCGAAACGGTACCGAAATTACCCGTGATCTGATTGATGCCCATATGTTCGACGACGAACATGATCTGGGAGTGTGCTTTGTCCATGTTCCATTCCTGCGCGGTGACGCCGGTCGCCACCAATAGGAAGGTTGCTGTACTGAGGATGATGTGCTTCATTGTGTGCGTTTGTTTTTGTTAGTGCTTGGGGATTGGTTGGTTCCGATAATGCCCATTCCCCTCGCACAGTTAATGATGGGCCTTCGGCCGACGGGCTATTGCCCGTCCGGGTTGGTTCTAAATTTTAAATTTCGATGATCAGTTCTTCTTTGGGGCGGCGGACTTTTTTCAGGTGTACGAGCCGGTCGTTTGTGGTATCGCGGTAGCCGAGGGCCAGGAGGGTGACGCTACGAAGCCCCTTCTCCTTCAGACCCAGCAACTCGTCGAGCGCTGCATTCTGAAAGCCTTCCATCGGAGTGGCGTCGATCTTTTCGCTGGCTGCGGCCGTGATCGCCACGCCAAGTGCTATATAGGATTGGTTAGCTGCAAAGGCAGCGCGTTTTTCAGCGGGCATTTGGTCAAACCTCTTTTTCAGGTTGTCGACATAGGCGGATTGAGCTCCTTCGGGAAGGTTGCGTTCACGGGCAATGCGATCATAAACAGCATCGATATGCGCGGCCGTTACATCGCTCCAGGCGGCGAAGACCAGCAGATGCGATGCTTCGGTTATCTGCGGCTGGTTGAAGGCTATAGGGCGTATCTTGTCCAGCAATTGCCTGTCCGTGATCTGCAGGATAGCAAACGGCTGAATGCCACTGCTGGTTGGCGCCAGCCGGGCCGCTTCGAGCACAATATCGACTTTTTCCTGTGGGAGTCGTTCCCCGGTCATCCTTTTGGTCGCATAGCGCCATTGGAGAGATTCCAGTAAGCTCATATAATTTTTTTTAGTTGGTGTTTAATTTGCGTTTTCCGATGCCTGGATGCCACGGATAAAGCTGCACATGACATCTTCAAGGACTTGCTGTGGTAACAGACCATGGGGGTTATTCGCCTTTTCGGAGCCGCTGAGCGAGGTCATTTTGATCGACACGAGCCCATGCAACATGGACCAAAAAGATTGGTATTTTAACCAGGGGTCGAAGGAGGGTTGTTTTCCGGGAGCTACCATCGCCCTGATGCTTCCGATGATGACCTCCGCGAAGGAGGCCAGTGCAGGGATCTTACTGGCGGTCTCGCAGGTAGGGATCCCGAGCCCGAACATCAGCTGGTAGTATTCCTTGTTTTGAAAGGCAAAGTCCCAATATGCCCGTCCCATGGTCCTGATCTGGTTGGCAGGGTCGGACTGCCCGGCCTTCGCCACAGCCATTGATTCGGCTAGCAGTTGGAATCCCTTTTTATTGAATTCCAGCAAGATAGCGTCTTTATTTTCAAAATGACTATAGATGACCGGAACGCTGTATTCGATGGCATCGGCGATCTTACGGATAGAGAAGGAGGGCCATCCTTCGGCAAGGACCATGTCCCAGGCGGTGGCCAGGATGCTGGCGCGGACCTCTTCTTTCTGTCGTTGTTTTCGATCGTTGATACCCATTTGTCCTAGGTCTGTTACTTTTTGTAACAGCGTTAGGAAATTACGCCCTTATTTTATTCCACCAAAAAAATTTTTATGGGGTGGGCGGTTTTTCATGGCGCGGCGGCGGGAGCCGGGTCAGCGGTCGGTAGGCGGTCCGGGTTTTTCCCAGGTATCGCGGAACCAGGTTCGGAGCGAATCGGGGATGTGTCGGGACAGAGTCTTGTACAGATCGGGAGCGCCGGCATAGGGGCCTTCTTTCCGGAATGCCCAGGTATTCAGAAAATCGTGCAGGGCGGCATCGAGACTATCGGTTCCCATGCGCCGGCCGAGGTCATATAACGAGATACCGGCCTTTGCCGTCCAGAGATAGGGACGATTGGCATGCAGGAGATCGTTTTCGGCGGTGCGATTGGTGCGGTGGCCCCAGTCATAATCCCCACGCAGTCTTTGCAGCAGATCGGCCACCGTTGTGTCTCCGAAGCGTTGACGCATGAGCAGTAAGGCCGAGTATTGCGAAAGCCCGTCGGAGAGCAGAGGGGAGCCTACGGTATTGTTCGGAGCGACCTGCTGACCCCACCATTGGTGGGCCAGCAAACCAGCCGTATTATAGTACGCATAATCGAGGACCTTCCTGGCGCGGAAGCCGCCATTCCATCCCGTATTGGGCTCGGCGAACGCCAGCATTCCCGGCAAGGACATGCTGAACGGCCCATAGTTGGGGGTTTCTACCAGGTACAGGTAATCGAAGGGATAGGGGCCGAAGGCGCGGGAATAAAAGTGCAGACCGTCCTTTATCGCGGCGATGAAATGGGACAGGTTGAGATCATTGGTGCGGTGATAGAAGATCGTTATGTCGACCTTGCGGCCGGACTCCAGCTGCACCGTATCCTTCAACAGGGAATACCGCGCGGACGCGATCACAAAAGGTATATAGACGCCGGGAGGGGGTTGGACATAATGAAAATAGTGCCGTCCACCCTCGCTCCATTCCTTTTCAAGATGGCCCGGGGCTACCGCCCATTGATCGGCGGACGTGCTGACAGTGATATCCAGCGGTATCAGCCCGGACGTAATGTCATTGACCCGGGTGAGGCGGCCGACGGAATCGTCCTGCGGTGTATCCTGCGGGTTTTTCTCCGGCAGGCTGTGTTCTTTCCGGATGTCATTTCTCCGCAATTCATCGTCATCATCGTAACCAAGTCCCGGGAGATTGCCGGCGGTGACGATACCGTTGTGCAGGATATTGCCGCCGTAGAAACCATTCAGAAAACCATGAAAGGCGACATTCGACCGGACTTCCACCTGTGCACTGTCTCCCGGCAGCAGCGTTCCGGGAAGACGATAGAAGCGATAGTCGGAGGGCTGGAGCCGTGGCCGGAACAAATCGAATTTGCCGCGCGGGTAATAGAGGGGGCAGGTGTAGGGGAGCCGGGCGCCGCGGTAATCCAGCTCAAAATCGAGCCGGTCGCCGTCGACCAGGAGGCTATCGATAGGGATGCGTCCCTTGTTGACGAGCGTGACCTCCGCTCTTGTCGTCTCCTGCTGTCGGTCGGGATAAAGATCGATATGCAACCTGAGTCCGGTTGCCACCGGCTGGGGCAGGTGCTCAAATTTTTTCATTTGTCGTTCGGTTATCGCCGCGCGTTCCTGTTTTTCCCAGGGGGTGAGATATTCGTTCTCGTAGCTGACCGTATAGTAGATGAAACTGCCGACGGCGAGATAGATCAGGAAAAGGACTCCGAAACCAGCGCGTGCGGGTCCATGGAACCGTTGCCTGGCGAGGATGATCCTTTCACGGGCAGCGCTTCGCGTACCGCGGGCATAGAACAAGGAGGCGAGCACGACCATTACGGCGCCGGCGATGGTCCAGTAGAAGTTGTACCAGGAGACGGATCGCGCCAGGTGTCCGATGCCATCCATATCGGAGGCCCAATAAGGCGGTGTGTTGGAATATAGCAGGAGGTTGTAATCGAAATAATTGAACGTATAGGCGATGAGGACGAGGGTCCAGATAGCTATGGCGATGCCATGGGCGGCGAATTTATTGTTGACGGAGATATGAATGGCATAGGCAAACAAGACCATCTCTGCCATTTTAGGGAGGATGGCGACGAATTCGGAAGAGACGTACTGAGACAGGTTGAGATAGGGATAGCCCTTCAATCCCTGAACCGCCAGACCGAGTCCGACGGGAAGGATCGCCAGGAAGAAGCCAAAACAAAGCAGGCTCAGCAGTTTGGAGCAGTTGAAGACCCAGGTTGCGGGAGGGAGGGTGTCGTTGATGAAATGATAGCGTGTCAGCCGTTCGCGGTGAACACTCTCGCCGGTATAGAATACGATGATCACGAAGAGAAAGAATAGCAGGTTCTGGGAGAAAGCGTCCATGAAGACGCTGGTTCGTGGATAGTCGGTAATGCCCCATGGTTGCGGGGCGTGCCAGAAGATGAAGCCCATAAAGATGAGACCGCCGGTGAGGATGATCCAGAGATATCCGTCACGGACGAGGTTGAGCAGCTCGATCCGGGTGAGGCTGAGCAATGTTTTTCGATAGTAGCTGGGATTGACCCCGGCAGAGCCGGGTTCAATGGCGAAGCCGGATCCAATGGCGGAGCCGGGTCCAGTGACGGGTTTGGTAGCTCTTGTGGCGGTTTCGGGCGTATAAGCCGGTGGTGTGCCGGCAGGAGTCCGTGTCCGGCGGCCACCGAAGAAGCGTTCGAAATTGAATCTCCACCACGTGAGCAGCAGGCCTGCGAGGCCTACGCCGGTCCACAGCAGCCGGTTGTCCAGCAGGAGACCCGTCATGGGGACCGTGTGTCCGTTGAGACGTTCGGGTAAAAGGCCGCTCGTTGCCGAGCGGAGGCCATTGAAATTGAAAGGATCGGACAGATAGATCACCTTCGGGTCATGGATGTTGTGCAGGAAAAAATTGGCGATGATATATCCGAGAAAAAGGAACATGCCGCTGCTATAGATGACCTTTACATTGCGGAGGACGGCGACGAGACCGAAAAATAGCGAGGAGGTAAAGAAGAGATTGGGCAGCACCTGAAAGAAGTAGGGCTGCCAGTAGAACCATTGTGGGGAATGTTCATAACTGGTAGCAGGTTGCCATCCGAACAGCGGTCCCAACTGGCTTCCGAGCATAGCGCCCAATGGCATTGCCGCGCCGACGAGCGCGACGAATACGAAGGAGCCGGAATAGCGGCCCCAGAAATAACCCGCCCGGGTGATGGGGTAGGAGAGATAGTATTCTTTCGTGTTGTGCTCGAGATCGCGATACAGGGGTGTGCCCATGATCGTGGCGCTGACCAGCATCAGGAAGATGGTCATCACCGTCTGGAAATTGGCGAGTGAGACCGGGGAGTTGATGAATTCCTGGTCCTGCCGCGCGAGATCGCCGTTGGCGAATGCCCAGGCCGTTGCCAGGAAAACGAAGATGAAATAGACCCAGAAGGCGGGTCGGCGGAGCCGGTATCGGACTTCGAAATGAAATATCTCACTTAACATAGGAAAGAGTTTGGCGTGTTAGAGTGTGTTCACATCCATTTTGGTGGCGATATGACTGAAATAAACATCTTCCAGGTTGGGTATCGCGGGTTCGAACCCATTGCCGGGGTGCTGATCCGCAGCGATGCGGATATACAGGTGCCCGGCCTTCAGCTGTGTGCTGATGATCGGGTAATCGGCCCGGTAGCGTTGAATTTCATTACGCGGTATTTGTTTGGTAAAGACCCTTCCTTCCAATGCGGCGATGGCGGCGTCCGGCTCCCCGGTGTACAGCACTTCTCCCAGGCAGATGATGGCAAAACGGGAGCATAGGGTACTCACGTCCTCGACGATATGGGTCGAGAGGATGACGATGGTCTGTTCGCCGAGATGGCTCAGCAGATTGTAAAAACGGTTTCGTTCGGCGGGGTCGAGTCCTGCGGTCGGCTCGTCGACGATGATCAGCCGCGGGTTTCCGATCAGCGCCTGCGCGATGCCCCAGCGTTGTTTCATTCCGCCGGAATACGTCCCGAGACGTTTTCTTTTGTCTTTGTAAAGATTGACTTTATTCAGCAGCCCGTCGACCAGCTCTTTTCGCTCGCCTGCCCGGTCCACGCCTTTGAGACGGGCCACGTGATCGAGCATTTGTTCGGCGGAGATACGGGGGTAGACTCCGAATTCCTGGGGGAGATAACCCAGCAACCGCCGGACCCGCGACTTTTCTTTCAGTAC
>DASYSV010000228.1:0-2188 GCA_036010185.1 Puia sp. | reverse complement strand
CGATCGCATCGGCGACGCGGAAAAGACCCAATGGCTGCCCTATTACTATGCTGCCCTGGCGCAAACCTGGGTAGGTTGGAACCCCGAAACCAAGGACAAGGACGGCAATGCCGCCAAGATCAAATCCTATCTTTCCAAGGCCGAAGCCATCGAGAAGAACGCCGAAACTTATGCCGTCGAAAATATGCTCTCCACACAGCAAATGCTGATGGACCCGCAGACACGTTGGGCCACCAACGGAAAGGACGCTTCGGATGCACTTCAGAAAGGTATGTCCATCGATCCGAATAACCCGCGGTTATACTATCTTCAGGCCATGAGCCTGTTTGGAACCCCTCCTCAATTCGGCGGCGGCAAGGACAAGGCCAAACCGGTCTTCGAGAAATCGATCGCCCTGTTCAAGTCCACGCAACCCAAGCCGTTGTATCCCACCTGGGGTCTGCCGCAGGCGGAGCAAGGGCTCGCGCAGTGTCAATAAATTTTAAGTGGGGCCGGCGAAGCCGGCCCCACATTGGTAAATTTAATTTATGGAAGAAAAAGAACTCACCGGCCAGGAAAGCCTGGCACTTATCACGAAAATGATCAACAAGGCCCGAAGAGACTATCTCGATTCGGGACTCAGCGCCTTACTCTGGGGATCCGTCATCACCTTCTGCTCTCTCGTCACCTTTGCCAACTACTGGATCAAACAACCGGTATTCGATTACGTCTGGTTCCTGACCATAGCGGCCGTCGTCCCACAGATCATTATCGCCATCCGGGAAGCGAAGAAAAGGAAACACCGGGCCTATGACGAGGATATCATGGGGGGCATCTGGATCAGCTTCGGCATCGCCATATTCCTTCTGTCGTATATCACCAATGCCTACCAGGTCAACGAAGAGGGGCCCCTGTTCCTGACCCTCTACGGCGTACCTACCTTCGCTACGGGCTACGCCCGCCGGTTTAAACCAATGATCATCGGCGGCCTGGCCTGCTGGCTGCTGGCCATCCTTTGCCATTACACGCCTTTACCCTACAAGATCTTGTGCATGACCGCCGCCGCCCAGCTCGCCTGGTTCATACCCGGTCTCATCCTTCGGAAATGCTATCTGAAAGCCAAAAAACAACATGTTTAAAGATCTCAACCCTATATTACATTCACAGCTGCGTCTGGCGGTGGTTTCCATCCTCATCTCGGTGAAGGAGGCGGAGTTCACCTATCTCCGCGAAAAGACCGATGCCACGGCCGGCAACCTCAGCGTGCAGATCAACAAGCTCAAAGAGGCCGGCTATATCGACGTCACCAAATCCTTCAAGGACAACTATCCCCAGACCATTTGCCGGATTACGCCGGAAGGCATCCGGGCCTTCGAAGAATATGTAAAAGATCTGCAGACCTACCTGAACATAAAAAAATAAGGCCGCCCGAAGGGCGGCCCCATTATACCCCTAAAACCCATTAACTTTTCGCCAGCTTCATCGTCATCCGCTCATTACTGTTGATGATCACCTCCAGCTGGTACAACCCCGGCTGTAGCTGCGAAGTCCCTTCGATATTATATTGATTGGTACCGAGATCACCCATCGCAGTCTGCTTGATCAGCTCGCTGCCATTGTTGTCGGTTACCCGCATTACTACAAACGATTTTTCTTTCAGCTGCACGTTCACCTGGATGTCGTTGACACCCGGATCCGGCGTAACGCTCACCGCTTCCACACTCTTGCTACCATACGACCGCATGATCAATACCTTCGAATAGGTAACGCGACCCGCACCGTCTATCTGGCGAAGCCGGTAATAAAGATCGTTCCTCCGCTCGGCCTCATGCATCTTATCATTGAACGTATATTTTCCTTCCATGATCGCCTCTTCCGCTTTCACTTCACCCACTTTCTTATAGAAGCTGCCGTCCAGCGACCGCTCCACCTCGAACGTCTTGCTATGGTTGTCGGTGGCGATATTCCAGTTGATCGCCACTTCTTTCCTGCTGTACAGGGCATCGAAGCTGACAAGCGTGCTCTTGCTGGGGAACCGGATCACGGCCGTCGTCGTGATGGAACACAGTGCGGGCGACCCGTTATCACATACTTTATAGCTGAATTGTGTGGAATTACCCGTAAACCCGTCTTTCGGCGTAAAAGCGAATTGCCCGTCCTTTTGGAGCTCGACCCGGCCATCGGGAGACTCATTCAGCAAATAGGCCGT
>DASYSV010000219.1:0-11008 GCA_036010185.1 Puia sp. | reverse complement strand
GTGGTCAACTTCCGAATCATCAAGAACCGAAGTTTCGCCATCGGCATCGTGACCTCCTTCGTACTGGGATTCGCGCTGTATGGCTCGGTATTCATATTCCCCGTATTCTGCCAGAACCTGCTTGGCTTTACCGCCGAACAGACAGGCCTGATCCTGTTACCTGGCGGTCTGGCGACGATCCTGATGATGCCATGGGTGGGACGAATGCTGAAAAACGGGGTCCCGGCGCAGCTGATGTCGGCGGGAGGATTCATTATGTTCTTCGTATTTACCTGGATGCTGTCCAATTCTACCCTCGAATCGGGTACCGGCGATTTCTTCTGGCCCCTGATCGTGCGCGGTCTCGGGATGTCCATCCTGTTCGTCCCGCTCACCACGCTGGCATTGCAGGATCTCCCTCCGCAGGATATGGGACAGGGGACGGGTCTGAACAACATGATGCGGCAGCTCGGCGGATCATTCGGGATCGCGCTGCTTACAACGCTGATCCATATCAAGTCCTCCAGCGTATGGGCTAACCTCGTCGGCTATATGAACCCTTATAATCCGGCATTCGTGCAAAGAAAAGAGCAGCTTATCCAGAGCTTCAGGAGTAAGGGCTATACCATGAATGACGCCATAGAGGCGGCCAACCGCGCCCTCGGCGGCACCGTCGCCAAACAAACAATGCTGGTCACTTATGACCAGCTATACCTGATCATCGGCGTATTTGTGCTTTGCTGTATCCCGATCATCTTCCTGCAAAAATTCAAAAGGCGACCGGTCATAGCCGCGGGTGGGCACTAAACGACTGACCGCCCCGGATTCCGCCCCGGCAGACCACGAGTCAATGCAAAAAGAGAGGTCCCGATACTATCGGGACCTCTCAATGTTTTTGTACGATACTTAACCATCAATTTCTTGGCCATCAATAGGTACAAATTTTAACTTCGATTCTTCTTAGGATTTGGATAAAACGTGGATTTTGGATTTAAACTTTATAAGTCTTGATCAATCAGGATTCAGGTTTTTCAGTGGATCTTAGCGGTCTTTTTCAAGGATTTTGGAGTACTGGTTTTGCTTCGGACGTTGGATTTCAGGGTTTCATTCATTCATTCTGGCTTTCTTCGGACGTTGGATTTTTGAGTCGCTAATCGATCAATACTTAACAATACAAACATACAACGCCGGGTTGCCCGGCACAAGAGCAGAAGTGCTAGATTTCAAGGTTGATGATTTTACTGTCCGGATCGTAAATCTACGATTCGCCCTCCCGCATGTACTCCCGGCCACCCCCGGAAGGCCCGTTCCGTGCCCCTGCCAGCCCGCATTTCGCCCGATTTCTTTGGAACCTTCCTTTTTTAGCCTATTTTGTAGTATTTATCTGATGAAATCCTTCGAAAATAAATCGGTTCTGATCACAGGCGGCACCCGCGGGATCGGCAAGGCCATCGCGTTGCGACTGGCCGCGGAAGGCGCCAATATCGCCATCGTAGGCAAAACCGCCGAACCCAATCCCAAGCTGGAAGGGACGATCTATACCGCAGCCGAAGAGATCTCCGCCGCAGGCGCGGGCAAGGTCCTGCCCCTGCAGGGCGATATCCGGTTCGACGATACCATCCGGCAGGTGGTAGCCGCCACGGCAGAAGCCTTCGGAGGTATCGACATCCTCGTCAACAACGCCAGCGCTATCAACCTGACGACCACCGAACAGGTCGAGCCCAAACGCTACGATCTCATGCACGACATCAATGTCCGGGGAACCTTCTTTATGAGCCAGGCTTGCATTCCTTATCTGAAACAAGCGCACAACCCGCATATTCTGAACCTTTCACCGCCTCTCAATCTGGATAGCCGCTGGTTTGGCCCCCACCTGGCCTATACGATGAGCAAATACGGGATGAGTATGATCATCCTCGGACTGGCGGAAGAGCTGAAACAATATCGTATTGCTGCCAATGCCCTTTGGCCCCGGACGACCATTGCTACGGCTGCGGTAAAAAATCTGCTGGGAGGGGACTTCCTGGTCCAGCGCAGCAGGACTCCGGAGATCGTTGCGGATGCGGCCTTCTACATCCTGCAAAAACCATCTTTTGAGACGACGGGCAATTTTTTTATAGATGAGGACGTTCTACAACAGGAAGGGATCACCGATCTCGGCCGCTACGCGGTCAATCCCGACCTCAAGCTCATGAATGATCTGTTCCTGTAGATAAAGCCGTCTGGCGATAATTTTTTTTTCATTTTAATCCTTGGGTAAAAGGCAACATCGTCCTCCCGCTTAGAGCGGGAGGTTTTCGTTTGAAGATCGCCTGCTGTTACGTCCGTTTAGCACCCGCTGCTATAAGCAGGGCCGCGGCCGCAAGACCTGTATCCTTGATCAGGTTGGTCATAGGGAACCGTCTGGCATTCGCATCGTCCGCATTCAGCACGGCGGGAAGATGCACCGTCAATACGATCAGTAATAAAAAAAGACAAAGCAGAAAACCTGCCAGCCGAACCTGTCTGTTGATCAGGAACGCGATGGCTGCGAGAAGCAGGCATATGCCGGTGATATACACCCAGGCTACACCGCCGGGGAGAAAAGCGGGAACCATTTTCTGCATGCCGGTACCATACAAGAAGTGATTGATACCGAAAAAAGCGATAACGAGGGCATAGAAAATCGTCCCGATCCTGGAGATGGTTGCATTATCCATATGACATTCGTTTTAGCTACTTCTAATTTAACGAAAAAATAGCATAAACGCCGCCTCATGGTTTGCGGCTCCGGCCGCACCTATTCGCAGCCATAATGTCTTTCAATGGAGCTCATGATTGCGCCTCTGGGCGCATCTGAGGGAAGAGGAGGACGTCCTGTATACTGGTCTGACCCGTCAGCAGCATGCAGAGCCGGTCGATCCCAAATCCTATCCCAGCCGTTGGCGGCATCCCGTATTCCAGCGCGCGCAGGAAATCATTGTCGATGAACATCGCTTCGTCATCTCCCCGCTCCATCAGCCGCAGCTGCGCTTCAAAACGCTCCCGCTGGTCGATGGGGTCATTCAGCTCACTATAGGCATTTGCCATCTCCTTTCCATTGATCATCAACTCGAATCTTTCGACAAGACCCGGTTTGCTGCGGTGTTTTTTAGTCAGCGGACTCATTTCCACCGGGTAGTCGATGATGAAGGTCGGCTGGATAAAATTGGACTCGCATTTCTCGCTGAAGATGGCATCGATCAGTTTGCCCTTGCCCATGCTGGGCTCAACATGGATGCGGAGCCGGTGACAGGTCTCGCGGAGATCATTTTCCTCCATGCCGCTGATGTCTTCCCCGGTATATTCTTTTATGGCGTCGTACATGGATACCCGCCGGTACGGCGACTTGAAATCGATCGTCTTCCCATCCACTTCGACGACCGTCGACCCATTGGTTGCGATAGCCGTCCGCTCGAGCAATTGCTCAGTCGTTTCCATCATCCAGAGATAATCCTTATATGCCACGTAGAATTCCAGTACGGTAAACTCGGGGTTATGCGTACGATCCATACCTTCATTGCGGAAGTTGCGGCTGAATTCATACACCCAGTCAAACCCGCCTACGATCAATCTCTTGAGATAAAGCTCGTTTGCGATCCGCAAATAGAACGGCACGTCGAGGGCATTGTGGTGTGTGATGAACGGTCTTGCCGCCGCGCCACCGGGTATGCTCTGCAGTACCGGAGTATCCACTTCCAGCGCGCCCCGGTCATTGAGAAAGTCCCGCATGGCATTTATCATCTTCGTACGCTTTACGAATACCTCTTTCACCTGCGGATTGACGATCAGATCTGCATAACGCTGGCGATACCGGAACTCGGGATCGGTGACGGCATCGAAAGTCTCGCCTTCCTTTTCGCGCACCACGGGCAGCGGTTTCAGCGATTTGGTCAGCAATGCGAACTCCCGGACATGCACCGAGATCTCCCCTGTCTTCGTCGTGAAGACATAACCCTTCACTCCTACGATATCACCCAGGTCGAGCAGATGTTTCCAGACCTTATCATAGACACTTTTGTCCTCTCCCGGACAGATCTCGTCCCGCTTGATATACACCTGGATCTTTCCCGTACTGTCCTGCAGCGAGGCAAAAGAGGCCTTTCCCATATCCCTCCGGCTCATCAGCCTGCCCGCCAGACAGACCTCCAGTCCTTCCTGGTAGTCCGCTTTTATTGCGGCGGCGCTGCTATTGACGGGATATAAGGCAGCGGGAAACGCGTCGATGCCCGATTGCGACAGCTCAGCCAGCTTTTCCCGCCGGATGATCTCCTGTTCCGATAAGTTCGATGTGCTCATAAAATTCCCGCGAAGATAGGTCATTCGCGGGAGCGACCAAAGGCGTGCCGGAGGCGGGCGCGTATCACAGCGCCAGCAACACCTGCCAGGCATCCGTTACACGGCCCTCGTCGAGGAGCCCGGCAGCATACCGGTGCAGCTCTTTTTCCATTTCTTCCGGGTTCACGGAATAGTATTGGAATATTTCCTGCAACCGCCGGTCCTCAAAGGCGGGATCGACCACCGGCATTTCATGGACATTTGCCAGCTGCCCCAATTGATTGCCGGTAAGGATACGGCTAATGCGGATTGCGTCAGGCAACGCATCCATCCCGATGCCCAGCCGGATATTCGGCTTTTCGACCTCGAAGAGGTTAGCCGGTGAAACCCTGCAATACCAGTCTCCGCCAAGCCTGGCCACCAGTTCGAACCGGCGCTGGTCGATCGTCCGCTTTCCTTCCGTCAGCAGCGAGTCGTCTACATGCATCCGCAGCGCCTCGCAAATCACGAGATTGCCGGAACCGCCCTGTTCTCCCAGAACTTTGGTCTCGAGTACCCGGCATTCGATCTTTACCTTACTCTCCTTTACCATCGGCGGCCGGACCAGCGTCGCCGGTTCTTCGGTGAACCCGGCCTTTATAAATTCATTCACCTCCTTCGGATAGTCGCAGCTGGCCAGGCTTACCTGCTGGATCATGGCATGATCGACGATATTGATGACCGTTTCGGGCACTTCTAATACGTTCTGCCAGCTGTGTTTGGTGGTGTTGTCACGCACCCTCCGGTTGGGCGCGAAGATGAGCACCGGCGGGGTGGTCGAGAAAAGATTGAAAAAACTGAAGGGGCTAAGGTTTACCCGGCCTGCTGCGTCGATGGTGCTTGCGAAACAGATCGGTCGCGGAGCCACGGAGGCTTGCAGGTAGTGCTGTCTTTCCATCGGCGTCAGCGTATGCAGATCGACGATCATGACCTGGCTTTTTTCAGCGCGAGGAGGGAACGGTCGCTGTCTTCACGCACGACGGTATTGGTCAGGATGCCTAGTCCGTCCACCTCCAGCTCGACCACGTCGCCTTCGAGCAGCCATTGTTCGGGATAGTCGGGATCGTTCAGCTTACCCGTTCCGTTCAGCTCCAGGAAACAACCGGTCCCAACCGTGCCGCTTCCGATGACATCCCCCGGATACAGATCGGCTCCATAGGAGGCCCGTTCGATCAGCTCGGCGAAGGTCCAGTCCATATCGGACAGCCGGCCGTCGCTGACGGGCACACCATTGACGCGGCATTGCATCCGCAGGTCCCAGCTGAGACCGGTATGTCCTTCCTTACAGGGCGTCCCGAATTCCTGCAGCTCATCCAGCGTAACGAGCCAGGGACCGATCGCCGTGGAGAAATCCTTGCCTTTGGCCGGCCCGAGGTTGAGCAGCATCTCCTCCGACTGGAGGGTCCGGGCGCTCATGTCGTTCATGATCATGAGTCCGGCGATATGGCTATCTGCTTCTTCCGCCGTTATATTGCGGCCATGCCGGCCGATGAGGATGGCCACCTCGAGCTCGAAATCCAATTTTTCGAAATGATCGGGCATACATCTGATGTCGCCGGGTCCCTGGATCCCATGGTGATTGGTAAAATAAAAAACGGGATATTGATCGAATTCCGGTATCATGGGCACCTTCCGGTTGCGTCTTGCTGCGGCCACATGTTGCCGAAAGGCATAGCCATCCCGGCAGGAAGGTGGCAGGGGTACCGGCGCCAATAGTTGGATGTCTTCGATCCGTGATATCAAACTGCTCCTGATATTCCGTTTCCCCTCCCGGATAGCCAGCTCGCCGGCCCGTGCGACGGGATTCAGCTCGTCCCAATATTGCAGGAACATATTCATCGTGTTGGGGATATCGGGGTGGAGCAGCTCGATATCATAGACGAGATCTTCAACTAGAATGGCCAACTGTTCGTTGCCTTCTTTCAGATAGGAGAGAAGCTTCATGGTCGCCAAAGGTAAATCATTACCTTTAGTTCATGCAACGCATTTTCATCTGTCTCGTCGCCATGGCCCTGACCCTTACCGCACCCGCAACCGCACAACAGCGGACCGACCCTTTCCTCGACAGCCTGCTTCGGTCGCAAGCCTCTCCGCTCCTGATCCGTGTCCTCGATCATCCCGATTCCTTTCACTACCAGCTGATCTATACCCGTATCGACCGTGACGCGCACAACCGCCCGCATTTCCATAACGAGTACCTGCATGTGAACGCGCTGGATTATTTCAATCCCGCCTCCACGGTCAAGATGCCGCTGGCCTTCCTGGCTTTGGAAAAAATGGATAGCCTGAAGCGGTATGGTGTCGACAGGGACACGCCGATGCTTACCGACAGTGGCTTTAGCGGTCAGACGACGGCCTATACGGATACCAGCTCGGCGGATGGTCTCCCCTCTCTTGCCCAATATATCCGGAAGATATTCCTGGTCAGCGATAACGACGCGTACAACCGTCTCTATGAATTCCTTGGCCAGGAAGCCATCAACCGGCGGCTCCATCAAATGGGGTATTCCGATATCCGCATTACCCGCCGTTTTGTCCCGCTGAGTGAGGAAGAGAACCGCCATACCAACCCGCTCCGGTTCGTCGGCGGGGACAGGACCCTTTATGCACAGCCACCGGCCTACAGCCATTTTATCTTCGACTTCAGCCACCCGGTATTCTATGGCAACGCCTATTACGACTGGCATGACTCGCTGATCCATTCCCCGATGGACTTCACGAGGCATAACAATTTCCCGCTGGCCGACGCACAGGAGATGCTCCGATCGGTGCTGTTCCCGGGTTCCGTACCGCGGGACAGGCGGTTCCGGCTCAGTCCGGGCGACTACCGGTTCCTATATCAATATATGTCCGAATACCCCCGGGAGTCGGGTCATCCCCGGTATGATACAACCGAATATTTCGACGGCTATACCAAATTCTTTATGTTCCATTCGGGCCGCACCCCGATACCCCCCTATATCCGTGTTTTCAACAAACCGGGCTGGTCCTATGGTTTTCTCACCGACATCGCCTATATCGTGGATTTTAAGAACAAGGTGGAATTCATGCTCACCGGGACCATCTATACCAATAGTGACGGGATCCTCAACGATGACAAATACGATTACGATGAGATTGGCTATCCTTTCTTTAAGGAAGTGGGGCAGATCGTCTACCGTTATGAGCTTGCCAGGTCCCGCCGGAACCGGCCCGATCTCCGGGAATTCGAGCTAACTTATGGTCCGGGCAGATAAGGGCTTTTGGTCCGGCAGATAAGGACGATATTCCGGGGTTCTTCGTATTTTTGCCGTTCCGCGGGTCTGAGGCCCCGGATATTGGCGGATTAACCAAACAGCGGAAAGATGAAATTCGAAAAGATACATAATAAAGGGCAGGCGAAGTTGTTCAGGAACCACTATTTGGAAATGCTGACAAAGACCCATCCCCTGGTCATTTGGGGGATCTACCTGCCGGTTATCGTTTATTTTCTCTATTACGGCGGGGCGCGGTTGAATTATTCCGTATTGACGATCGCATCGGTCTTTTTCGGGGGAATGGTCTTCTGGAGCTTTTTCGAATATCTGATGCATCGGTTCGTCTTCCACTGGGCGGCCGAAAGCGATCGCGCCCGCAAGTTCGTTTATGTGATGCATGGCAACCACCACCATTTTCCGCGCGATAAAGAGCGTCTGTTCATGCCGCCCGTTCCGAGCATCATCATGGCCACTGCCCTTTTCTTTCTGTTCCGTCTCGCGCTGGGCAATGCGATCTTTCTGTTCTTTCCGGGCTTCATGCTGGGCTATCTGCTCTATGGAACCATGCACTATGCGATCCACGCCTGGAATCCCCCCTTCAAATGGATGAAGCCCCTTTGGCGGAACCACCACCTTCATCATTACAAGGACGATCATAAAGGCTTCGGGGTCAGCAGCACGCTCTGGGACCTCATTTTCGGCACTATGTTCGATCTGAAAAAGGAAAAGGAAGACAAGGAAAAGGTAAAGGAGCTGATGTTCTGATCACCACCGCTCTTCCCCTCCTGTATCCGCATCATTCTGCCGGTAGCGCCTCCGGCTTTCGATCTTTTGCCCCAATCTTTCGATCACCATTTTAGCAATGATAAGGCCCGCATCCTCGCCGGGGTTTTCCTTCAGGAGACGTCTCAGTCCGGCTTCGCTGATATCCACCCGGTAAAGAAAGGAGACCAGCGCGTTGAAATCCCAGCGGATCCATTCGTTCACCCGTTCGGCCAGCCATCCTTCCAATTGTTGGATCGTGAGGCTTTCCGTGAGCTCCCATCCCTGGCAGCGATTGAGGTCGTGAATGAGTTCGCGGCTGTCCATCTGAATGCGTTAAAATTTTTCCATCACGCCGAGGCCGAAAAGTGCAAAATCATATTTAACCGGGTCTTTGCTGTCGAAGTTAAGTAATTGCGCCGTCAGTTGCAATGCCGCAGCCCAGTCTGACGCAGACCGGTCGAGCAGGCCAAACCGGTTGGCTACGCGTGCCACGTGGAGATCCACCGGGCAGATGAGTCGCGGGACGGGGATGCGGGACCATAAGCCGAAATCCACACCATTGTCATCGCGACGTACCATCCATCGGAGAAACATATTGATGCGTTTGCAGCCGGAACGCCTCGCAGGCGTGGCGATATGTTTACGCGTGCGCGGAGGAGCAAGAGGGACCGAAGCCCCCTCGGCCGAAGCCCCTTCATTAGCGTCCAGACTAAAAAAATATGGGTAAAACGCCGTAAGAGCGGCTTCGGCATTCCATTCTCCGCCGGGCAACAGGAAGGCGTCTTCCAGTGAGTCGTACCGGCTGTAATGATGCCGGAAGAAGGCAATGAAGTACAACAGGTCGGTGGCATTGAAGGTGCGATGCCTGAAGTCGAGCAGCCGGCGAAGATCGGTTTCGGCATGCTGCGTGACAAATTGGTAAGGCGCGTCATCCATCAGCTGCATCAGCTGCCGCGCTTTTTTGATGATGGTGGTACGGTTGCCCCAGGCGAACATTGCCGCGAAAAAACCGGCGATCTCGATGTCCTGCCGGCGTGTGAAGGCATGCGGGACGCTGATCGGGTCATCGGCAATGAATGACGGCCGGTTATATTCGGCAACTTTTCTGTCGAGGAAGGCTTGCAGGTCCATAATTAACCGATTGCCTGACGGAGATCGTCGGTCAGGTCTTCCGCATCTTCGATACCGACGCTGAGACGGATGAGTGAGTCGCTCAGGCCGTTGCTGATCCGTGTTTCGCGCGGAATAGAGGCATGTGTCATGCTGGCCGGATGATTGATCAGAGACTCCACGCCTCCCAGGCTTTCGGCCAGGGCGAAGATTTTCGTGGAAGAAAGTACCCGCCTTGCGGATTCCACGCTATCGTCCTTCAACGTAAAGCTCATCATGCCGCCAAATCCCCGCATCTGTCTGCTTGCCACCGCATAGCCGGGGTGGTCTTCAAATCCGCACCAATACACCTTTGCAACCTTCGGATGATCGCGTAGCCAGTGCGCCACGACTTTTCCGTTCTCACAATGCCGGTCCATGCGGACATGCAGGGTCTTCAGCCCCCTCAACACAAGAAAACAATCCTGGGGACCGGGTACGGCACCGCAACTCTTCTGAATAAAATACAATTTCTCGCGAAGCTGATCGTCATTCATGACCAGGCAGCCATGGATCACGTCACTATGTCCACCCAGGTATTTGGTGGCGGAATGCAGGACGATATCCGCGCCCAGGTCCAGCGGGTTTTGCAGATATGGGGAGGCGAAGGTATTGTCGACGCAAAGCAGGATATTCTGCTGCCTGGTGAGACGCGCCAGTGCTGCAATGTCGACGATATTCATCAGTGGATTGGTAGGCGTCTCGGCCCATACCAATTTCGTATTGGCATTGAGGTAAGGGCGGATGGCTTCGGCGTCCTGCATGTCGACGAAATGGAAGCGGATACCCGTCTTCTCGAATATTTTGGTGAAAAGCCGGTAGGTGCCCCCATACATGTCACCCGCAGCGATGACCTCGTCGCCGGGTACGAGTAGCCGCAGCACGGCGTCCGAAGCCGCTACCCCGCTGCTGAAGCACAACCCGTGTTTGCCATTTTCGATATGCGCCAATGCCGACTCCAGCGCCGCACGCGTAGGGTTCTGAGAGCGGGCATATTCATATCCTTTATGAACACCGGGGGCAGATTGAACATACGTTGATGTCTGATAGATGGGAGTCATGATCGCGCCGGTCGTAGGATCGGGCTCGACACCCGCATGAATGAGTTTGGTTGAGAGCTTCATGGCATAAAGATACGGCATCGATTCAACTCATCCAGTTTAACAAAAGCTTAACCCCTTAGGTGCAACATGCAAAGGACGGTTTCAAGTGTAGTTTCACCAGTCTTAAGATTGCTTTTACCGCCCTGGGTGCATCTTCACATTTTCTCTTCGCGGCAGGCATGCCGGCGATGTTGCCGGAAGTGTAGATTCACTTGACTTGCGTTTTTACAATCGTAGTTTTATTCCGGCAAACAAAAAATCTTTTCTCTCTACTCTTAAATTATTGAATCATGACACCGCTCCAATTGGTCAAAAGAAGTTTCCTTGTCGGCTGCTGTTTCCTGACCCTGACCACGGGATCCTTTGCCGCGACGAATGTTAATCCTGCGAATCCTACGAATGGTGAAGCGATCATCAGCGACAAGCTGCTGCAGGCCTTCA
>DASYSV010000211.1:0-3934 GCA_036010185.1 Puia sp. | reverse complement strand
CGCCCTGGTCCACCGCCAGGAGAGCTGGACGTACCGGGAACTCTACCGATGGGTTGGCGCTACGGCTGTCCATCTGCGGGAAAAGGGCGTACAGCCGGGTGAGTTGGTCGGGCTCCTGCTGGAAAGGAATGAACATCTTTTACCTTCTCTTCTCGGCATCCTTGCTGCGGGAGCGGCTTATCTGCCCATAGACCCCGGCTATCCTGCAGAAAGGATCAGGTACATGCTGGAAGACAGCGGGATCATGAGGGTGGTGACGGAGCCTTCCCTGACCCATGTCGTTCAGCAGGTGGGCGATACCGGTGCGATAGATGTAACGACCATCGATCGGACGGTTCCGGAATCGGCGGGCATGTGTTCGTCGGCTGCGGCTACGGACCTCGCCTATATGATCTATACTAGCGGCTCGACAGGCAATCCGAAAGGCGTCCTGATCGGACAGGAGAATGTCGTCAATTTTGTCAGGGGCGTTACCGACAGGATACCCTTTATCCCGGGCGATGTCCTGCTTTGCGTCACCACGGTGTCCTTCGACATCTTTGTCCTGGAGACGATAGTGCCGCTGCTCAATGGCCTCACCGTCGTATTGGCGGCGAAGGACGAGCAGCGCGATCCGCTGACCCTATGCCGCATGATCGTGGAGAAGGGAGTTTCCTGTCTGCAAATGACGCCTTCACATCTGCAGTTGTTGCTGGCCGCTAGCGCCGGAAAGGGTCTGCCGGGGAGTATCCGGTTACTGATGGTAGGAGGCGAAGCATTCCCGTCGGGTCTTTTGAAAACCCTGCAAGAGAACCACCGCTGCGGCATCTACAATATGTATGGACCTACAGAAACGACCGTCTGGTCCGTCATCGGGGACCTTACCCATGCCGATGCTGTTCGCCTGGGCAAGCCGATGGCCAATACCTATATCCGGATAACGGACAGCTTTCAGCGTTTGGTCCCACGGGGTACCGCGGGCGAGCTTTGTATCGGCGGGGCCGGCGTATCACGGGGATATTGGCGGCGCGACGCGCTCAGTGAGGAGAAGTTCATTCCTGATCCGGCGGGTACGGGAGAGCGTTTCTACCGTACCGGTGATCTCGCGAGATGGGAACCGGATGGGGTCCTGTGTTTCCTGGGCAGGCTCGACAGCCAGGAAAAGATCAGGGGCTATCGAATAGAGCCCGGTGAGATCGAACACCAGCTCAAAAATATGCCCGGTATCCTCGAGACGGCCGTGGTGGCAAGGGAAAGCAACGGGATCAAACAGTTGGTAGCGTACTATACCGCATCTCAGCCGGTGGAGCAGGCAGGCATGCGACAGTATATCGCCGACAGGCTGCCGGAATATATGGTGCCGGCCTATTTTATTCCGCTGTCCGCCATGCCCCTGACACCCAATGGCAAGTTAAACAGAAAGGCCCTTCCCGCCCCGGTGATGACGGCCGGCGAGGACTATGCTCCTCCATCCGGGCACACCGAAGTCAGCCTGGTAGACATGTGGGCGGAAGTGCTCAAAATAGATAAGACGGTCATCGGCGTGCATAAGAATTTCTTCGAGCTCGGCGGAACCTCGCTACATGCGATGGCGCTGATGCTGGAGATCCGGAAAGCGTTCGATGTACAGATATCCCTGGCGAAGTTCTTTGCCAAACCGACCGTACATGCACTGGGTCGCAGCATTCAGGTGACCAATCTGTCAATGAATGTAAAATCGACCAGGGACAAGGTCACAATCTAAAGATATGGAAGAGCTGCTCAATAAGCTGGCGGAGTTGGATATCTCGCTGGAAGCACGAGGGTCCGAATTGGACATCTACGATCCGCGCCAGGGACTCACGCAGGAATTGTTATCCGTAATCAGGGAGAATAAGCGCCAGCTGCTTGCTTTGTTGAAAGATACCGGGGCGGCGGCTCCTTTCAAACCGATAAGCCGGGTAGCTACCGCTGAACACTATGCGCTGTCGGCCGCCCAGAAAAGGCTCTATTTCCTTTATGAGTTCGACAGGTCCTCCATCGCTTATAACCTGCCGAAGATACTGGAGATAGAAGGCAGAATGGACGTACCGCGGCTGGAGCGCGCTTTCCGCCGGCTGATCGCGCGTCACGAGAGCCTGCGGACCTGGTTCGATACGGTGGATGAAATGCCAGTTCAACGTATATCCGGCGAGGTCCCCTTCGCAATCGATCGTTTCTATTGCCGTCCGGAAGAGGCCGCGGGCCTGCTCCGGACCTATATCCGCCCTTTCAGCCTGGAGAGCGCGCCGCTGATGCGCGTCGCCCTGATCGGGACGGGACAGGACCGCTATCTGCTGGTGATGGACACGCATCATATCATTGCGGACGGGGCATCCCAGGATATCCTCACCAGGGACCTGATGCTCCTTTACACCGACGCGCTTTTACCTGCGCTGGAGCTGCAGTTCAAGGATTATGCCGCCTGGCGTCAGGGACCCGATCAGCAAATGGCCACCGACCAACAAAAAGATTTCTGGGTGGAAATGTTCCGCAAACAGACCGTTCCGCTGGAACTGCCCGCGGATATGACGCGGCCCCCGGTCGTCGGCTACGAGGGCGATTCCCTGGACCTGTCCCTGGATGGGGAGATGGCCCGGCGGATGAAGCAGCTGGCCGGGCAGAATGGCGCCAGTTCCTTTATGATCTATTTGGCGGTCTATTATATATTTCTTTCACGCATGAGCGGGCAGGAAGATATCGTCGTGGGCATCCCCACCGCGGGAAGACATTACGCAGGTCTGGAGAACGTCGTCGGGATGTTCGCCAATACGCTGCCTATCCGTAACCTTCCCGCCGGCGAACTGTCCTTTTTTCAATTTCTGGCGCAGGTGCGCAGCAGGGTGCTGGCCTGTCTGGATCACCAGGATTATCCTTACGAGGAGCTTATCGACCAGCAGAAGATAGAGCGTGATGCGAGCCGGAATCCCCTGTTCGACGTATTGTTCGACCTTACCCATGTCAGCCCTGGCTCCGCGAGGTTTCCCGGGGTGATCAGCCGACCCTATCGCCTTGACCACGCGGTGGCCAAGCTCGATCTGAGCCTTTATGTGCTGGAGGCGGAAAGCGACGTGACGCTGCATTTCGAATATTCGACAAACCTGTTCCGTCGGGATACGGTGGAGCGATTTGCGGGATACTTCCAGCGGATAGTCGCCGCGGTGACGGAGGACCCGGAGGTGAAGCTTGGGGCGATCGAGCTGCTGCCGGAGGTTGAACAGGAGGAGTTGTTGTCGGGTTTCAACGATACGAGCCGGGAGTATGGACGGGAGGAGACGTTGGTGACCCTGTTCGAGACGCAGGCGGCGCAGCGTCCGGAAGAAATAGCGGTTGTGTATGAAGGTGAGTCGCTGACCTATGGGGAACTGAACCGCCGGAGCAACGGGTTGGCGCAGCGGCTGAGGGGCGAATATGGAGTAGGCCCGGACAAGGTGGTTGGGGTGATGATGGACCGGTCGCTGGAACTGATGGTAGGATTGCTGGGTATCCTGAAGGCGGGAGGAGCATACCTGCCGATGGATCCGGGTTATCCGGCGGAACGGACGTCCTATATACTCTCGGACAGCGGGGCGGAGGTGCTGATCGTGGACAGGGGAAGAGAGGGGCCGTCGGGATATGGCGGAAGCATCGTGAGTCCGCGTGGGGAAGAGGAGACGGATGATCTGCCGCGGGTGAATGGTTCCGGAGATCTGTGCTACCTGATCTATACATCGGGATCGACGGGTAATCCAAAGGGGGTAATGATCGCTCACCGGAATGTGGTGAATTTTTTTGCGGGACTGAATGAGCGGCTGCCGGCGGGCGAAGACGACTGCCTGCTGGCGGTGACGAGCACGTCCTTCGATATATCGGTGCTGGAGCTTTTCTGGACGCTGTGTAACGGGATACAGGTGGTGATCCATCCCTCCGGCATCTCCTTCAGCGGTCTGGACCGCTA
>DASYSV010000167.1:0-3936 GCA_036010185.1 Puia sp. | reverse complement strand
CGGATGACGAGATCGAAGCCGCCAACAACTATGTATGCGGAACGATGACGGTAGAAGGGGCACCGTTCCTCAAAGACGAGCATCTGGCAGTATTCGACTGTGCCAATAAATGCGGCAAGAAGGGTCAGCGTTATATCCATGCGCATGGACATATCCGTATGATGGGCGCCGCCCAGCCCTTTATCAGCGGGGCCATTTCGAAGACGATCAATCTTCCCAACGAGGCTACGGTGGAAGAGATCGCAGACGCCTATATGCTGAGCTGGAAGCTGGCTCTGAAGGCCTGCGCGCTTTATCGCGACGGTTCCAAATTGTCGCAGCCGCTGAGCACCAGGTCGGACAAGAAGAAAAAAGAGACCGAGCCTTCTTCGGCGGCCGGGGAGGCGGCGGCACCTGTTGCACCTGCCACTGAATCGCAGATCGTCGATCTGAGTAAATTAACGGTGAAAGAGCTGCTGGAAGAAGTGCACAAGCGGGTACAGGCTTCCCCCGACACGAATCTGAAACGCGCGTTGGCCACGATCGTCGAGCATAGGACATTGCCGGCTAAGCGCCGTGGTTTCACGCAGAAGGCGAAGATCAACGGTCAGACGATATTTTTACGCACGGGCGAATATGCGGACGGTACGGTGGGAGAGATCTTTATCGATATGGCGAAGGAGGGGGCGACGATGCGGAGCATGCTGAACTGTTTTGCGATAGCGATCTCGATCGGGTTGCAATATGGGGTGCCGTTGGAGGAGTTCGTGGAGAAGTTTGTCTTCACCAGATTTGAACCGAGCGGCATGGTCGACCATCCGAATATCAAGAGTACGACCTCGATCGTCGACTTCATATTCCGGAGTCTCGCCTATGAATACCTGCATCGTACGGACCTGGTGCATGTATTGGATCGGCCGACGGTCGGAAATACCGGGAAGGACGATTGGGATCTGCCGGAGGAAGCATCGGATGACTTTGATAGCGAGGGTCGTGGCGCAGCCGAAGGGCGCGGTGCGGAGGGACGGGTTGCGGCTGAAGGGCGCGCGAAGACGCCGGAGTTGAGCGATGTTCGGATCGTGGCGAAGGCAGGCGGGGGGAATAGCTCCGGAGGTGCTTCATCGGGTGGGGCTTCATCGGGTGGGGCTTCATCGGGAGGGGCTCAGGCTCAGGGTTCGGCGAAGGCTGCGCGGTCTGCGGCTCCGTCCGCGAGGGCTGAGAATGGGTTGGAGGCGATGAATGCGGCGGCAAGGAGCATGCAGAGTGATGCGCCGGCTTGTAATACGTGCGGGCATATCACGATCCGGAGTGGCACGTGCTATAAATGTCTGAATTGCGGGAATAGCATGGGGTGTAGTTGAGGATGGCGGGGTCGGCGAGGCCAGGGCGATGGTCTTGGGCGCGGCGGCCATCGGGACTGGGTCGCTGCGGGTTAACGAGGACGGAGACGGGATGAATTGCATTGACAATCAATTATTTAGGACGGTTTTAACCATAAATTCCATTCCCCCATTTTCATGGGGGAATTTTTATAAGGCCCCGGGTTTGTCCTATGCCTGCTCCCCTTTTGCAAAAACGGTTATAAATCACCCCTTGTCCGCCGTATCTTGCAAAATATTGTATCGTTCTTAAACGTTAAGAATCCATAAACCCAAAATGAAAACCATGAAACGCCTCATCGCCGCATTCGTACTGATTGTATTTTCTTGCAGCCTCCTTACTTCCTGTGATCGTAGCGTAACGCCTGACCAGGCCGCCAGCAATCACTACAGCCATTGTAGGAGTATGCGATAAAAAAAATAGTTTTTTTGCCCTGCGCCGTCATTGACGAACGCAGGGCATTTTTTTTCCTGTACCGGTCTCCGCGGCCGGTGCAGGCATTGGAGTCGCGGGACGCGGCTCGTCTGAAGGACAGACATTATTGGTTTGCCGGGAATGCGCTATTTTAGTCAGGCGGCGCATTCCCGGCACATTTTTTTGGTACTTTGCGGAATGACTATACAATTCGGGTACAACAAGCGGCAGGTATTGAGTGGCTTAAGAGGTCACTTTTTCGGAAGACCGGAGATCAGGATCCTGGTAATTGTGATCAATATTTTCGCCCTGGTATCGGCCATCCTGTTTGCCCTGAAGAAGATACAAGCGCTGCCTTTTCTCATCTTTTCCCTTCTCTGGTTTTGTCTCTGGATCACCATCCAGCGGTTGCTCCCATTGAGCATTTACAAACGATCCGCTACATTTCAGGATACTTTCACATTGACTATCGAAGACAAAGGGCTGCTGTTGCAAACGAGCAAGGGGCAGCAGCTATGGCAGTGGGATAGGTTCAGCGGATTTAAGGAGACGCTTTATTTTTTTCACGTTTATTTCAACTCGCGCGCGTTCTTTATGATCCCGAAGGATTCGTTCAAGGATATTACGGAGATACAGGCTGCGCGGAAGATGCTGAAGGAGAAAATAAAGAAATAAGGCGCGAATGGTACCTTTAAGGTAATAACCTCACTATGTCGCCCGATAGGATACTCTCACCGCCAGCATGCACCCCATGGTTTCCAAAGTTTGGCGTGTCTTTGCTCGCTTTAGTAGCGGTGTTCGATGTCGTTTTTACGACAATGGGATTGTTGGGTCAGCAGAATATCCTTCCGAAGCTGTGGCGTTTGGTCGGGCGCACATTTGTATTGCAATTATTGTTCGCCGTTGTCCTGGCGGTATGGATCGCATTCCGGTGGCAAAAGGCGGAAAAACATGGACACGTCGATTCGCTGAAATGGTATGCCCGTGGCCAGGGAATTCTCCGCTACTGGCTGGCATTCGGAATTTCGCTCTACGGGTTCGCTAAGATCCTGAAATTGCAGTTCGCCCATGGACAGATGTGGAATGATATTCCGGTAGGCAGGCTTCCCGGCCTCCAGCTCACCTGGAATTATTTTGGCCATTCGTATGCTTTCGCAGTGATCATCGCTTTGTGCCAGATCGGCGGATGTATCCTCCTGCTATTCAGGAGGACTACTCTATTGGGTCGGTCCTGCTGATGCCGGTGATGGTCAATATTTTCCTGATCGATATATTCTATCATATTCCCACCGGCGCGCTTCTGAACTGTAGCTTGTTTATGCTCGGTCTGATCTTTCTCCTGTATTTGCGCAGAAAGGAATTGATAGCCCTGTTCCTGGGAGCCGGAACTCAACTCCCTGACGTGGGAAAGGGTTGGATGAGGTGGTCGTTGCGGCTGTTAGTGATCGGCGGCGCCATTGCTATTGAGTGCGTGGTCGGCAATAACACGCATTCCGTACTGGAAGGTAAATGGCATGTCGACACCTTGCGACGTAACGGGCATGTGTTTGAGCCGGATGAATGGCTCAGGAATTCCGGATGCTGGACGACGGCGTACATGGAACAAGGGGGCTGGATCGTGCTTTGTCCCAATCCCTATATTTACGACGTAGAACGAAGTTATGCCGGCAGGTATGAATATGACGCTGTTGCGCGCCGTTTGCGAGGCCTGTTCGATAACGGAAAGGACACGCTGGTTGCAACGGTCGGCCATTACGACGGCAGCCATATGGAATGGCAGGGTATGCTTGGAAAGGATACCCTTTATATGCGGTTGTCGCGGGCGAAGTGATGAATGACGGCGGCTGGGGTTGCGTGGCATGGCGGCATGCGGCGACGTTGCAGGCGGGATGACGCGACATGCGCAAACGCGGCGGGCGGGGCTACCGCGGCTTGTATTTCGACTCTTCAAAGATGGTCCGCAAGGGCGTCTCCGGGAGCTGCAACGGCGCAGGTTCTTCATAGTTGGATACATAATTTTCTTTCTTCTTCGTCACAAAGCTGCAATTTTTTTGCAGCAACGTACAGAATAATTTTATCTACTTAGTAGGTAGCCTTTTCAAGATTTAAAGTGTCTTTACGATAGAGACGTTTCTTTGCTAATCTGCGCCCGCAGCTTTTCAA